>NZ_JBDGJU010000002.1:0-242782 GCF_057656735.1 Microbacterium sp. Soil_C_42 | reverse complement strand
CCGGCGCCACGGCGGCCGGCTCGGACGGGCGCGGGAAAGGCGCGGGGGGCGGCGTCGGCAGCGCGGCGTCCACGGGGGGCGCCACGACGGGAGCGGCCTGGGTCTCGTTGGCCTCGTCGTCGGCGGGGATCGCCGTGATCACGGGGGTGGACCCCGTGTTGCGCAGTTCGCGGATCTGCTTACGTGTGAGGGCTGGCGTCGCCGGGTGCTCGGGTGTACTCATTCCTTGCTCCGGTAGAGATGGTGCTTCGCAATGTATTGGACGACCCCGTCGGGTACGAGGTACCACACCGGGTGTCCTCGCTGAACTCGATCGCGGCAGTCCGTCGATGAGATCGCGAGGGCGGGGATCTCGAGCTGGCTGACGTCGTCGCTGGGCAGGCCATCCGTGTTCAGTACGTGTCCAGGCCTGGACACCGCGACGAAGTGGGCGAGGTCCCACAACTCATCATGGTCCCTCCAACTGAGAATTTGCGCTATGGCATCGGCCCCGGTGATGAAGAACAGCTCCGCGTCCGGGCGCTGGGCCTTGAGATCGCGGAGCGTGTCGATGGTGTAGGTGGGGCCGTCCCGGTCGATGTCGACGCGGCTGACCGTGAATCGGGGGTTCGAAGCCGTGGCGATGACGGTCATGAGATAGCGATGCTCACTCGGCGAGACGTCCGCCTTCTGCCAGGGCTCGCCTGTCGGCACGAAGACGACCTCGTCGAGGTCGAACCACTGCGCCACTTCACTGGCGGCGACCAGGTGCCCATGATGGACGGGGTCGAAGGTGCCGCCCATGACCCCGATCCTCGGGGCTGTCGCCAAGGACATACAGCAGCCTCAGTGGCCGTGCCCCGCTCGCTGGACGTCGTTCGCGTGGGCCTTGGCGTACGCCTCGGCCTTGTGCGCGTGGCGGTTCGCCACGTTGCGGTACGACAGCGTCACGATCGCCAGCGCGGCGAAGACCACGATCGCGGTGATGCCGTACCCGACGGTCTCGAGGGCGACGTTGCCGTGGTGCTCCGACTCTTCGGCGGCAAAGGCGATGATCGTGGCGAGTGTCATTCGGGCTCCGTTCGGATTCGCCTCTGGGGCGCGGGACGCGACAAGTCTATTCCGTTATGCGCGGACCTGCCCGGCGCCCCGCGCGAGCCACTTCGAGCTCGTGAGTTCGGCGAGGCCCATGGGGCCGCGCGCGTGCAGTTTCTGGGTCGAGATGCCGACCTCGGCGCCGAAGCCGAACTCGCCGCCGTCGGTGAACCGGGTCGAGGTGTTGGCCATCACCACGGCAGAGTCGACCTCAGCGAGGAAGCGCGCCTCGTTGGCGGCGTCCTGCGTCACGATCGACTCCGTGTGGTGGGTCGAGTACCGGCGGATGTGCGCGAGCGCGTCGTCGAGGTCGTCCACGACACGCATCGCCAGATCGAGGCTCAGGTACTCGGTCGCCCAGTCCTCGTCGGTCGCGGGTGTGACGCCCGAAGCTAGGCGCTCGACGGTCTCGTCGCCGTGGACGGTGACGCCGCTCTGCTGCAGGGCCTCCACGACAGGGACGATGAGGCGGTCGGCGGCCCCGCGATGCACGAGGACGGTCTCGACCGCGTTGCACACGCTCGGCCGCTGCGTCTTGGCGTTCACCACGATGTCCCGCGCCCAGTCGAGGGGCGCCGTCTCGTCGAGGACGATGTGCACGACGCCCGCGCCCGTCTCGATGACCGGGACCGACGACTCGGTCACGACCGTCTCGATCAGCTGCGCGCTGCCGCGCGGCACGAGCACATCGACGACGCCCCGGGCGTGCATCAGCTCGCGCGCTCCCTCGCGGCCGAACTCGTCCACCGTCTGGATGGCCTCGGGGTCGATCCCTCGGTCTGCCAGCGCGCCGCGCATCGCGCTCACCAGCGCCGCGTTCGTGTGCTCGGCCGCTGTGCCGCCTCTGAGCACGACCGCGTTGCCGGACCGCAGGGCGAGGGCCGCGATGTCTACCGTGACGTTGGGGCGCGCCTCGTAGATCGAGCCCACCACGCCGAACGGCACGGCGACCTTGGTGAGCGACACGCCGTTCGCCAGGGTGCGCTCGTCGAGGATCCTGCCCACCGGGTCGGGCAGCGCGGCGATCTCGCGCACCGCCGCGGCGAGGGACGTGACGCGCGGCTCGTCGAGACGCAGTCGATCCTGCAGGGCCGTCGACAGCCCGGTCTCCGTTGCGTGACGGAGGTCATCCGCATTCGCCGCTACGATCTCCGGCGCCGCGGCCTCGATCGCGTCGGCGATCGCGAGGAGCGCATCGCGCTTCGCTGCGTCGCCGAGGAGGCCGATGCTGCGCGCCGCGTCCTTGGCGAGCAGCATCCGTTCGCGTGCCGTCGTGGCGGTGGTGGTCATCCGCCCATTCTATCGACCGCCGTGCGCACAGGACCGGTCGCGGCGGGCGCCGTAGGCTCGGGGTTGGGCTGGAACCACGTGCCGATCTCGTCGCCCGACAGCGCCTCGCCGACGAGGTCCGCGCTCGTGACGAGGACGCCGATCCCGGATGTTGCGGCCAGCCGCGCGGCGGACACCTTGGTCGCTGCTCCGCCGGTGCCGACGCTGTTGACGACGACCGAGCCGAACTCGAAGCCGTGCAGGTCGTCGCCGTACGCGACGCGGGGGATCGGCCGCGCGCCGGGCTCGTCTGGCGGACGCGTGTAGAGGCACTCGATGTCGCTCAACAGCACCAGGGCGTCGGCGCCGATCAGCTGGGCGACCATCGCGGCGAGCCGGTCGTTGTCGCCGAAGCGGATCTCGTGCGTGGCGACGGTGTCGTTCTCGTTGACGATCGGGAGGATGCGCAGGCCCAGGAGCCGTTCCATGGCGCGGCGCGCGTTGGAGCGGTGGGTGGCGTTCTCGAGGTCGCCCGCGGTGAGCAGCACCTGACCGGCGACGATGCGGAAGGGCCGGAGCGACTCCTGGTAGCGGTAGATGAGCACGTTCTGTCCCACCGCGGCCGCCGCCTGCTGCGTCGCGAGGTCGCTCGGACGCTCGTCGAGGAGCAGATACGGCATTCCCGTCGCGATGGCGCCCGATGAGACGAGCACGACCTCGGTGCCGCGCCCGTGGGCCGCGGCGAGGGCATCGACGATCGGCTTGATCTTGTGGGCGTTGTCGCCGCTGATGGACGAGGATCCGACCTTGACGACGACCCGTCGGGCGAGCGGGAGGTCGCTGCGCTCCCGCGTGCTCACTCCCCGTCCTCCCGGTCGCGGTAGCGCTCCGCGATCCGCTCGGCCTCGAGCTCGGCGCGCGCGTCGGCCTTGGCATCCATCATGTCGTGGTAGCGCTCGCGGCGCTCCGATGTGGTGCGACGGCTGTCGCGCAGCAGACGCGGATCGGTGCCGCGCGGGGCGGTCATCAGCTCCGCGTTCGACGAGATCGAGGGCTCCCAATCGAAGACGATGCCATCGCCCTCGCCGATCACGACGGTGGCGCCCGGGGTCGCGCCGGCGCGGAACAGCTCGAGTTCGACGCCCAGCTTCTCGAGGCGGTCCCCCAGATAGCCGACGGCCTCCTCGTTCTGGAAATCGGTCTGCTGCACCCACTTGAGCGGCTTGTCGCCGAGGATGCGGTAGATGTTGCCGTAGGTGCCGCCTTCGACACGGACCGAGAAGTCCTTCTCCGAGCCCCTCGGCCGGATGACGATGCGCTCGGGCACGGGAGCCGCCGCCTGCTCGGCGCGGTGCTTCGCGACGATGTCACCGAGCGCGAAGGTGAGCTGACGCAGTCCTTCGTGGCTCACGGTCGAGATCTCGAACACGCGGAACCCGCGAGCCTCCAGGTCGGGGCGGACCAGGTCGGCGAGATCCTTCGCCTCGGGGACGTCGACCTTGTTGAGCGCAACCAGCTGCGGGCGCTCGAGCAGCGGCAGCTGGCCGTCGGGAACAGGGTAGGCCGCGAGCTCCGCGAGGATGACGTCGAGGTCGCTGAGCGGGTCACGGCCGGGCTCGAGCGTCGCGCAGTCGAGGACGTGGACGAGCGCCGTGCAGCGCTCGACGTGGCGGAGGAACTCCAGCCCCAGGCCCTTGCCCTCGCTCGCTCCCTCGATGAGCCCCGGCACGTCGGCGACGGTGAAGCGCTGCTCCCCCGCCTGGACGACGCCGAGGTTCGGGTGGAGCGTGGTGAACGGGTAGTCGGCGATCTTGGGCCGTGCGGCGGAGATCGCGGCGATGAGGCTGGACTTGCCCGCCGAGGGGAAGCCGACAAGCGCGACGTCGGCGACGGTCTTCAGCTCGAGGAGGACATCGCCCTCCCAGCCGGGCGTGCCGAGCAGCGCGAACCCCGGAGCCTTGCGCTTCGGGTTCGCGAGGGCGGCGTTGCCGAGCCCGCCCAGACCGCCGGGGGCGGCGACGAAGCGCATGCCCGGCTCGATCATGTCGACGATCACGTCGCCGGCGGGGTCCTTCACAACGGTGCCGACGGGGACGGGCAGCTCGAGCGGCTCGCCGGCGGCACCTGATCGGTGGTCGCCCATGCCGAAGCCGCCGTTGCCGCTGGAGCGGTGCGGCGAGTGGTGGTACGACAGCAGGGTGGTGACCTGCGGGTCGGCGACCAGAACGACGTCGCCGCCGTTGCCGCCGTTGCCGCCGTCGGGTCCGGCGAGCGGCTTGAACTTCTCGCGCTTCACCGACACGCAGCCGTTGCCGCCCTTGCCGGCACGCAGGTGAAGAGTCACCCGATCGACGAACGTGACCATGCGGTCCCCCTCAGGTCTTGATGCTTCCCGGCGCTCCGGGACTGGGATAAAGGGAAGGGGCGAGCCGAAGCCCGCCCCTTCCGGAAGTCTGTGAGACTCGCTGGATTACTCCGCGACCGCCACGATGTTGACGACCTTGCGGCCGCCCTTCTGGCCGAACTGGACCGAGCCCGCAGCCAGTGCGAACAGCGTGTCGTCGCCACCGCGGCCGACGTTGGCGCCGGGGTGGAAGTGCGTGCCGCGCTGGCGAACGAGGATCTCGCCGGCGTTGACGGCCTGGCCGCCGAAGCGCTTCACGCCGAGGCGCTGAGCGTTGGAGTCACGGCCGTTACGGGTGGAGCTTGCGCCCTTTTTGTGTGCCATCTCTGCGTCTCCTGTGGCTTTACTTGATGCCGGTGACCTTGACGCGCGTGAGGTCCTGACGGTGCCCCTGGCGCTTCTTGTAGCCGGTCTTGTTCTTGAACTTCTGGATCACGATCTTGGGGCCGCGCTCCTCGCCGAGCACCTCGGCGGTCACGGTGACCTTCGCGAGCTTGTCGGCGTCGGTCGTGACCGTGTCACCGTCGACGAAGAGCACCGCGGGGAGCTCGATCTTGTCGCCGATCTTCGCGGCCTGACGGTCGAGAACGACGATCGTGCCGACCTCGACCTTCTCCTGCCGGCCGCCGGCGCGCACAACTGCGTAAACCACTTCACACCTGTTTCTTCTGGGAGCGCGCGCACGCACTCGGGGACGTCAACGAAGACTTGGTGCGGATATCTCGACGCACCAAGGGTCTACTTTATCAGATGCCGGAACACTCCGCGAAAGCACGCCGGGCCGTGTCGCGGGATCAGGTGCGTAGGATCTGGACGTGGCGATCCTCATCGACGATCCTCTGTGGCCGGCGCACGGTCGTCTGTGGGCGCATCTGGTGACAGACTCCGACCTCGCCGAGCTGCACGCGTTCGCCGCCGCGAACGGCATCCCCGCGCGCGGCTTCGACCTCGACCACTACGACGTGCCCGAAGAAGCGCACGCGCGTCTGGTGGCGGCCGGCGCGCTGCACGTGAGCGGTCACGAGCTGGTGCGGCGCCTCATCGCATCCGGTCTTCGTGTGCGGGGGCGCGACCGCCGCTGACTCACCGGGCCGCCGCCGCCGACAGCTCGAGGACGTCCGCCGCGCGACCGGGGCCGTCGAGGGCACGGATCGCGTCGCCGAGCCGCTGCGCGCGCACGCGGGTCGGCCAATCGGCCAGCGTCCGCCGGATCGCCCGCCGGATCGTGGCGGGGTCCGTCCGCCGCGACAGCGTCGCTCCCACGCCCGCGCGGGCCACCGCACGGCCGATGCGCGGCTGGTCGGAGGTCGGCTCGAGGGGCAGCGTGAGCACCGGCACGCCATGGGCCAACGCAGCCAGGGTGGTCCCGTGTCCGCCATGACCCACCACGAGGGAGGCCTTCGGGAAGAGCTCGTCGTGCGGCATCCATTCGTGCACCTCGATGCCGCGGGGCACCCGCACCTCACTTCTCGCGACAGCCGGGCCGAGGGTGGCGATCACCCGCACGTCGAGGCCGTCGACGGCGTCGAGCAGCCGCTGCCAGGTCGCGACGAGCTCGGCGAACCGGAAGGTGCTGAGGCTCAGCACGACCGTCGGCGAGGCGGGCTGTGCGGCGACGGCGCGCGTCATCGCTCCCGTGTACACCACCGCGCCCGGCGTCGCAGAGAGCGCGCGCTGGGACGGGAACGGGATGTCCAGACCCGGTATGGATGCCACGACGATGGGCATCGCGTGCCGGCGGGGTGACGCCACGCGGACCCCGCACGGCCAGACCATGGCGCCGAGCACCCGCGATCCCGACGCGAGGAGGTCGTGCATCGTGTGCTCGAGCACGGCGAAGCGCTGCTCCATCCGGTCCAGAACGTCGAGGACGGCGAGCAGCATGCAGTCGACGACCACGACGTCGGCCGGGAAGGCTGCCAGCTGCGCGACCGCGTCATCGGCGAGGCCGTGGTCGGTGAACAGACGGAGCATGCCCGCGGGGCGCGGATCGAGCACGAAGCCGGGTGCGCTCGCGAACGCGGTGAAGGCCAGACCTGCGGCGCGGTAGGCGCCGGCCTGGGAGTCGTGGCCGAGGACGCGGACGTCGTGCCCACGCGCCACGAGCGCACGCGCGATGGTGATGGTGGGCATGCGGTTGCCACCGCCGTCCCACGTCACGAAGACGTAGCGCGCCATCGCGCCCCCGTTCCCCAGTCCCGGGAATCACCCTATCGAGGGGGCGTGAGGCCCGACAGAGGGGCGCCGCCCCGGCTGAGGCCGGGGCGGCGCGAACGCTCAGTCCCCTGACGGCGTGTGGGGAACCGGGGTGCCCGTGAGTGCCGCGGTCGTCACGCGACGACGCGCACGGCCCTGCCCCGGAGCCTTGGGCTCGGGAAGGGCGTTCAGCACCGAGTCGAGGAGGAGGTCCTTCTCGGTGCGGTTCTCCTTCTTCGCGCCGGACTCCTGACGCTTCTTGCGCGGCTTCTTCGGGCGCTCGGCCGGAGCCTGCTCGACGACGGGGGCCGCCTCGGCGTGCGGCGCCTCGTCGCTGTGATGGATCGTGGATGCCGCGATCTGTGCGAGCGCCGACTTCACGCCCTCCGTGATCACGTGCGTGCCGTTCGAGCCCCCGCCGGTCGTGGGCGCCGGCGCGCCGCCCCGCGGGCGACGGCCAGACGACGGTGCACCGCCCGCAGCGGGAACGCGATGCTTGACGACGGGGTCGTGGTGCACGATCACGCCGCGCCCCGCGCAGACCTCGCACGCCTCGCTGAACGTCTCCAGGAGGCCCAGTCCGAGCTTCTTACGCGTCATCTGCACGAGACCGAGCGAGGTCACCTCGGCGACCTGGTGCTTGGTCCGATCACGGCTCAGGCACTCGACGAGGCGGCGCAGCACCAGATCGCGGTTGGACTCGAGCACCATGTCGATGAAGTCGACGACGATGATCCCGCCGATGTCGCGCAGGCGCAGCTGGCGGACGATCTCCTCCGCGGCCTCGAGGTTGTTCTTCGTGACCGTCTCTTCGAGGTTTCCGCCCGAGCCGACGAACTTGCCGGTGTTGACGTCGACGACGGTCATGGCCTCGGTGCGGTCGATGACCAGCGAGCCGCCGGAGGGCAGCCACACCTTGCGATCGAGGGCCTTCTCGATCTGCTCGGTGACGCGGAACACGTCGAACGGGTCGTGCTCGCCCTCGTACCGCTCGACGCGCTCGAGGAGGTCGGGCGCCACGGACTCGAGGTACTTCGAGATGGTGTGGTGCGCGTCGTCTCCCTGGATGAGCATCTTCGAGAAGTCCTCGTTGAAGACGTCGCGGACGATCTTGACGAGGAGGTCGGGCTCCGAGTGCAGCAGCGCCGGCGCCTGGATCGTCTCGATCTGCTTCGAGATGTGCTCCCACTGGTTGGTGAGGCGCTGCACATCGCGCGTCAGCTGGTCCTCCGTGGCGCCCTCCGCGGCGGTGCGCACGATCACGCCGGACGACTCGGGGAGCACCTCCTTGAGGATCTTCTTGAGGCGCGCGCGCTCGGTGTCGGGCAGCTTGCGCGAGATGCCGTTCATGTTGCCGCCCGGCACGTACACGAGGTAGCGACCCGGAAGCGAGATCTGGCTGGTCAGACGCGCGCCCTTGTGCCCGACGGGGTCTTTCGTGACCTGCACCAGCACACGGTCGCCGGTCTTGAGCGCGAGCTCGATGCGGCGCGGCTGGTTGCCGGTCTCGACGGCATCCCAGTCGACTTCGCCCGAGTACAGCACGGCGTTGCGGCCGCGCCCGATGTCGACGAACGCCGCTTCCATGCTGGGCAGGACGTTCTGCACGCGGCCGAGGTACACGTTGCCGATGAGCGACGCGTCCTGGTTGCGGGCGACGTAGTGCTCGACGAGCACGTTGTCTTCGAGCACGGCGATCTGGATGCGACCGTTGCGCGAGCGCACGATCATGTCGCGGTCGACGGCCTCACGACGGGCGAGGAACTCCGCCTCGGTCACGACCGCACGACGGCGGCCTGCCTCGCGGCCGTCACGGCGGCGCTGCTTCTTGGCCTCGAGACGCGTCGACCCCTTGATGCGCTGCGGCTCGGTGATGAGCTCGACGGCGCGCTGACGCGGCTGCGACGGCTCGGACGGCGCGGATGCCTCGTCCCGGCCCTCCCCGCGACGACGGCTGCGGCGGCGCGAGGTGCTCGACGACGCTGCGGCCTCGGGCTCCGGCTCGGGCTGCTGGCGGCCCGGACGTGCCGGAAGCGGCGCGATCTCGGGCGCATAGAACATGAGCTGCGTCGACACGGCGGACACGAAGACCTCGGGGAGAAGCCCCAGGGTCACCGCGGTCACGGCTTCGGGCTCGGCAGGCGCTTCGGGCTCGACGGGGGCGTCAGCCTCGGGAGCGGACGGGGCTACGGGTTCGCTCTCGGCGTCGGCCTCGTGCTCGCGCTCGGCAGCCGCCTCTGCGACGGGCTCAGTTGCTCCCGCTGACTCGGGCGCCTCGGCCGGGCTCTCGTCAGCCTCCGCGGAGACCTCCACGGTCTCCTGCGGCTCCTCGACCGGCGAGTCCGCGTCTGCCGCGGGTGTCGCCTCGTCGCCCGCTGTCGTCAGCGGCGCGTCCGGTTCGGCCTGAGAGGTGAATTCTGCATCGGTTCCATCGGCCATCACTGGCGTACTCCTAGCGGGGCGACACCGCGCGTCGCCCGGCGAAATCTCGTGCAGCGCCGCCCATGCCCCACTGGACGGGGCGGTGCCGCGAACTCACTCGGTCTGCAGCGGTCGTCCGGCGCTAGGCGGATGCTCGCGCTGCCAAGGGCATTCGTCGCCCTGAAGTCTTCTGGTGATGATCGTCACGGCGCGGCCGTGCGTCATCGCCCCCCATTATCGCACCTACACCGCCAGAATGCCCATTCGCCGGGCGACCGCCCCTTCCCCACGCCGAAGATCGGCGTTTTGCCACGGCCCGCGGGTGCGGCATCCATGCAGAACTCGATGCCATAATCCGAGGCATGCCCGAGCAGCAGACCCACACCCGTCCGACCGGACTTGCCGTATGGCTCGTGGTGGCGGGTGTGATCGGCTGGTGGGCGGCATTCTCGCTGACGGTGGAGAAGTTCGAGAAGCTCGCGAACCCCGACGCGATCGCGTCGTGCGACCTGAGTGTGCTGGTGCAGTGCAGCGCCAACCTCGAGTCGTGGCAGGGCAGCGCGTTCGGGTTCCCGAATCCGGTCCTCGGACTCGCCGGCTGGGTGGCCCCGATCGTCGTCGGCATGGCGATCCTCGCGCGGGCCCGGTTCGCGCGGTGGTTCTGGTGGTGCTTCTGGGCCGGTATCGCCTTCGCGTTCGGGTTCGTGATCTGGCTCATCAGCCAGAGCATCTACGCGCCCAATCTGCACACACTGTGCCCATGGTGCATGGTGACCTGGGCCGTGACGATCCCCACGTTCTACGCGGTGACGCTCCACGTGTTCCGCGCCGGCATCGTTCCGGCATCCGAGCGGGTCCGCGACATCGCCGACCGCCTGATGGTGTGGGTCCCACTGGCGGCGATCGTGAGCTACGCGATCATCCTGCTGCTGGCGCAGCTCGAGATGAACGCCGTCGTCAACATCTGGCAGACGCTGTTCGGCTGACCCCGGAGGCGCGTCCAGGGTCAGCCGACTGAGCGATCAGCCGAACCAGATCTCGAGTTCGCGCGCGGCGGACTCGGGGCTGTCGGAGCCGTGCACGAGGTTCTGCTGCACCTTCAGGCCCCAGTCGCGGCCGAAGTCGCCGCGGACCGTGCCGGGCGCGGCCGTCGTGGGATCGGTCGTGCCCGCGAGCGAGCGGAAGCCCTCGATCACGCGGTTGCCGGCGAGCCGGATCGCGACCGACGGGCCCGACATCATGAATTCGAGCAGCGGCTCGTAGAACGGCTTGCCCTCGTGCTCGGCGTAGTGGCGCTCGAGCGTGTCGCGGTCGGGCTCGACGAGGCGGATGTCGACGAGGGCGTACCCCTTCGCCTCGATGCGTGCGAGGATCGCGCCGGTGAGGCCGCGAGCTACGCCGTCGGGCTTGACGAGGACGAGGGTCTCTTCGATGGGCATGCGGGACCTTTCGTTGCTGATCAGGCGTGGGGAGGAGGATCCGCCGCGAGGCGCGCGTTGCGCCGGTCGAGAGCGGCCCCCTTGATCGTCGCATACCCGTACATGCCGCCGAAAATGAGCGCGACGATAGCGAGCGCCGGCACGAGGAAGGCACCGAGCAGCACGACGACCTGCAGCACCCACCCGAGCACGATGCCCCACCGGTAGCGCACGAGCCGCGTCGTGAGGATCATCAGCACGGCGAGTCCGGCCCCGGCGACGATGCCCCACCACGGCTCGATCGAGCCGGGGAGCGCCTTCAGACCGTAGACGGCCAGACCCCCGAGGAAGACGACGATCGACTCGAAGCCGAGCACGATCGTGGCGAGCGACTCCGCCGCACCGCGGGGGCGACGGGCCTTCGGCCGACTCTCGCCGGTCACGCGTTCCACCCGGCCTTCCAGTCCTCGCCGGCCGCGAGGGCGAGGGCCTCCCCCGCGAGCACGACCGACCCCGCGATCACCACGGCACGTCGATCGGATGCCGCGGCCCACGCCCGCGCCGCCTCCGCGGCATCGGCGAGGTCGCGGTGAACCGAGACGCGCAGATCGTGCGCCTCCGCGAGGTCGGCGATGGCGTCCGCGTCCTCGGCGCGCTCCGATTCGGGGGCGGTGGCGAACACGTGGGCGGCGACGGGCGCGATCTCGGCCACGATGCCGGCGGCATCCTTGTCGGAGAGCACCCCGAGCACCACGCCCCATTCGTCGAAGTCGAACGCCTCGCGCAGCGCGGTGACGAGAGCACGCGCACCGTGCGGATTGTGTGCCGCGTCGACCAGCACGGTCGGTGCGGCGCCGACGAGCTGGAGGCGTCCGGGCGAGGTCGCTGCGCCGAGGCCTTCCGTCAGCACGTCGCCGGCGATCGGCTGCGACGCACCGCCGACGAGCGACTCGACCGCCGCGATCGCGAGCGCCGCGTTGAAGCCCTGGTGGGCGCCGTAGAGCGGCAGGTACTCGTCCTCGTAGGTGCCGGCGAGCCCGCGCACGCTGATCTGCTGCCCGCCGACCGCCAGGCGCTGCTGGGCGAGCGCGAACTCGGAACCCTCGAAGGCGATCGAGGCGCCGTGGGCGGCCGCCGCTTCGCGCAGCACCGCCTCGGCGGCGGCATCCTGCCGAGCCGACACCACGGCTGCGCCGTCCTTGATGATGCCCGCCTTGACGCCCGCGATCTCGGCGATCGTGTCGCCGAGCCGGTCCGCGTGGTCGAGGTCGATGGGCGCGAACACCGCGACGTCGCCGTCGGCGGTGTTGGTGGAGTCCCACGACCCGCCCATGCCCACCTCGAGTACGAGCACGTCGATCGGCGCGTCGGCGAACGCGACGAACGCGAGCACCGTCAGGAGCTCGAAGAACGTGAGGGGCGCGTCGCCGCTTGCGGCGAGCTCCGCATCCACCAGATCCACGAACGGCGCGATCTCGTCCCACGCGTCGGCGACCGCCGCGTCGTCGATCGGCTCGCCGTCGACCATGATCCGCTCGGTGAACCGCTCGAGGTGGGGACTGGTGAACAGGCCGGTACGCAGGCCGTGCGCGCGCACCAGGGTCTCGATCATGCGGCTGGTCGACGTCTTGCCGTTCGTGCCGGTGACGTGGACGACGCGGTACGTCTTCTGGGGGTCGTCGAGCAGCTCGAGCACGCGCCGCGTGCGCTCCACGCGGGGCTGCACCCACCGCTCTCCCTGGCGCTGCAGAAGCGCCTCGTAGACGGCGTCGGCGCGCTTGCGGTCGCGATCGCTCATGCCGTGGCCTCCGTCCGGCCGACCGAGACGGTGAAGGCGCCGCGGTTGGCATAGGTTCCCGCGTCGACCACCGCCTCGAACTCGATGGGTGTCCCGGAATCGCCGGATGCTGCGAGCTCGGCGGTGCGCGTGCGCACGCTGTGCGCGAGCGCGAGCGTCTCGCCTGCCACGTCTGCGATGTCGAAGGCGGCGGAGACCGCCTCACCGTCGGCCTCGTCGTCGAACACGAGGCCGAGGCGGATGCGGTCGCTCACATCGAACCCGGCCGCCTTGCGGGTGTCCTGGACGGCGCGGATCACGTCGCGGGCCAGACCTTCCGCCTCGAGCTCGGGCGTCGTCGTCGTGTCGAGCAGGACGAAGCCGTCGCCCGCCAGCAGGGCGATCGCCGTGCCGTCGGCGACCCCGCCGGCCTCGAGCGTGAGGTCGTACTCCCCCGGCTCCAGCGCGATGCCGTCGACGACCACGACACCGTCGCGCTCCTCCCACACGCCCGCCTTCGCGCCCGCGATCACATGCTGGACCTGCTTGCCCAGGCGTGGGCCCGCGGCGCGCGCGTTCACGCTGAGCCGCTTGCTGATGCCGTAGCGCTCGGCGACGTCGTCGCCGAGCTCGATGAGCTCGACCGCCTTGACGTTGAGCTCGTCGCGCAGGATCCCGTCGAACTGCGCGAGGGACGCGGCATCCGCAACCGCCACCGTCAGGGTGGGAAGCGGCAGGCGCACGCGACGGCCCTCCTTCTTGCGCAGCGCGTTGGCGACGCTGGATGCCTCGCGGACGGCGTCCATCGCGGCGCGGATGTCGTCCGCCGCGGGGAAGGCGTCGGCGTCGGGCCAGTCCTGCAGGTGCACGCTGCGTCCGCCGGTGAGGCCCTGCCAGATCTTCTCGGAGACCAGCGGGATGAGCGGCGCCGCGACGCGCGTGAGCGTCTCGAGGACGGTGTACAGCGTGTCGAACGCCTCGCGGCTCTTGGCGTGATCGGGGCTGCCGTCGGCGGAGACGCCCACCCAGAACCGGTCGCGCGAGCGGCGGATGTACCAGTTGGTCAACGCCTCGGCGAAGTCGCGGACCTTCGCCGCGGCGAGCGTCGAATCGAGCACCTCGAGGTCGGCGGCGACATCGCGCACCAGGTCGCCGGTGAGCGCGAGGATGTAGCGGTCGAGCACATCCGTCGAGTCGGTGCGCCACGACGCCTGGTAGCCCTCGCCACCCGCGCCGCCGGCCGCATTGGCGTACGTCGCGAAGAAGTACCACGCGTTCCAGAGCGGCAGCAGGAACTCCCGCACGCCCGCGCGGAT
Source organism: Microbacterium sp. Soil_C_42 (assembly GCF_057656735.1). Lineage (NCBI taxonomy): Bacteria > Bacillati > Actinomycetota > Actinomycetes > Micrococcales > Microbacteriaceae > Microbacterium > Microbacterium sp. Soil_C_42. The sequence goes on along the minus strand of NZ_JBDGJU010000002.1, from coordinate 228,907 downwards.
GCCCTCTTCGGTCACGACGAGGTTGCCGCCGCGCAGCACGGAGCTCGACATCAGGAACCAGCGCATCGCGTCGGATCCGTCGCGGTCGAACACCTCGCTGACGTCGGGATAGTTGCGCAGCGACTTGGACATCTTGAGCCCGTCGCTGCCCAGGACGATGCCGTGACAGGACACGCCGGTGAACGCCGGGCGGTCGAACAGCGCCGTCGAGAGCACGTGCATCACGTAGAACCAGCCGCGCGTCTGCCCGATGTACTCGACGATGAAGTCGGCCGGCGAGTGCTCGTCGAACCACTGCTGATTCTCGAACGGGTAGTGCACCTGCGCGTAGGGCATCGACCCCGAGTCGAACCAGACGTCGAACACGTCCTCGATCCGGCGCATCGTGCTCTTGCCGGTCGGGTCGTCCGGGTTCGGGCGTGTCAGGTCGTCGATGTACGGGCGGTGCAGATCGACCTCGCCGTCCGCGTTCGTCGGGAGACGCCCGAAGTCCCGCTCGAGCTCCTCCAGCGACCCGTAGACGTCGACGCGCGGGTGCTCCGGGTCGTCGCTCTTCCACACCGGGATCGGCGAGCCCCAGTAGCGGTTGCGGCTGATGGACCAGTCCCGAGCGCCGTCCAGCCACTTGCCGAACTGGCCGTGCTTGACGTTCTCCGGCACCCAGGTGATCTGCTCGTTGCCCGCGAGCATGCGGTCCTTGATGTCGGTGACGCGGACGAACCAGCTCGACACCGCGCGGTAGATCAGGGGGTTCCGGCAGCGCCAGCAGTGCGGGTACGAGTGCTCGTAGCTCGCCTCGCGCAGCAGGCGTCCTTCCTGCTTGAGCAGGCGGATGAGCGGACGATTCGCATCCATCCACAGCTCGCCGGCGACATCGGTCACCTGCGGGAGGAAGCGCCCGCCGTCGTCCAGGCTCATGATGAGGGGGATCCCGGCCGCCTCGGTCACGCGTTGGTCGTCCTCACCGAACGCCGGTGCCTGGTGGACGATGCCCGTGCCGTCGCCCGTCGTGACGTAGTCGTCGACGAGCAGGCGCCACGCGCTCTGCGTGCCCCAGATCGAGGCATCCGCGTAGTAGTCGAAGAGGCGGTCGTACGTGACGTTCTCGAGGTCGGCGCCCAGCACCGTCTGCTCCACGGCTTCGCGCGCGGCCTCGACGGAGTCGTACCCGAGGTCCTTCGCGTAGCCCGCGAGCAGTTCCTCGGCGAGGAGGTACCGGTGTGCGGTGGCGCCCTCGGTGTCGTCGCCCGCCGGGACGTCGGCCGCCCCGTGGGGACCGCCGGGAACGACGGCGTAGCGGATGTCGGGCCCCACGGCGAGGGCGAGGTTCGTGGGCAGGGTCCACGGGGTCGTCGTCCACGCGAGCGCACGCACGCCGGTGAGCCCGAGCGCCTCCGCCTTCACGCCGGTCAGCGGGAACGTGATCGTGACCGACGGGTCCTGGCGCATCTTGTAGACGTCGTCGTCCATGCGCAGCTCATGGGCCGAGAGCGGCGTCTCATCGCGCCAGCAGTACGGCAGCACGCGGTGCCCCTCGTAGGCGAGGCCTTTGTCGTAGATCGTCTTGAACGCCCACAGCACGGACTCCATGTACGTGAGGTCGAGCGTCTTGTACCCGCGCTCGAAGTCGACCCAGCGCGCCTGGCGGGTGACGTAGTCCTCCCACTCCCGGGTGTACGCCAGCACCGACTCGCGCGACTTGGCATTGAAGGTGGCGATGCCCATCGCCTCGATCTCGCTCTTCTCCGTGATGCCGAGCTGCTTCATCGCCTCGAGCTCGGCCGGAAGGCCGTGGGTGTCCCAGCCGAAGACGCGATCGACCTTCTTGCCGCGCATCGTCTGGAAGCGCGGGAAGACGTCCTTCGCGTAGCCGGTCAGGAGGTGGCCGTAGTGCGGCAGCCCGTTGGCGAAGGGCGGCCCGTCGTAGAAGACCCACTCCTCGGCGCCGTCGCGCTGGTCGATGGACGCGCGGAAGGTGAGGTCGGCCTCCCAGAACGCGAGCGTCTCCTGCTCGATCTCGGGGAAGCGGGGACTCGGAACGACGGGGGCGGGGGCGGCGTCGGCCGCGGGCCCGAAGGCGGAGGGGCGGGGGTAGGTCATCTTCTCTCGCAGGTGCTCGCTCGTGTGCTTCCTGCGGGGACGACACTGCCTGGATCCCTGACCAGACGTACCGCGGTACCACCCTGCCTTGACGCTCGGGCCCTTCGACAGGCTCAGGGACCGAGACGCCCTCTCTCACTGCGGCTATGACGGGCCTGACCCGCTCGGTTCTAATGGGGCGCCACGTGCGTGGGGTCCTGTTCTTCCGAGAGCTCCCCGGTGATGGCCGGATCCGCGCTGGTGCGACGAGTCTACCGTGGCCGTGCAAGAGGGAATGCGGCGCCCGTCGTCGAGGTTTCTGGACTCGTGCCAAGATTGACGCCCGTGACCGCAGCAGCAGCCGAACCCGCGCTCGCCCTCGAGACCGCCCCGACGCGTCGCGTCGCGTGGGCGTCGATGGTGGGCACCTCCCTCGAGTCCTTCGACTTCTACCTGTTCGCCTACTTCTCGGCGTTCTTCGTCGGCCCTCTGTTCTTCGACCCGCTGGGCGAGTTCGGCGCGACCAGCGCGGCCTTCCTCACCATCGCCCTCGCGTTCGTCGTGCGCCCGATCGGAGCGGTGATCTTCGGCTACATGGGCGACCGGCTCGGCCGCCGTGCGACCCTGCTGTGGACCGTCGCCATCATGGGTGTCGCGACCGGCGGCATCGGTCTGCTCCCCACCTATGCGCAGGCGGGCTGGCTGGGCGCGATCCTGCTGATCGTCCTCCGCATCGTGCAGGGCCTGTCGCTCGGCGGCGAGTGGGGCGGCTCGATCCTCATCGCCACGGAGAACTCCGGCCCCGTCAAGCGCGCCTTCTACGCCGCGGTCCCCCAGCTCGGATCGCCCGTCGGGTCGATCCTGTCCGCGACGGTGTTCCTCGTGCTGACGGCAGTCGTCCCTGCGGAGCAGATCGCACAGTGGGGCTGGCGCATCCCGTTCCTGCTCGCCATCCCCCTGCTGCTGGTGTCGCTGTACCTGCGGTGGTCGATCACCGAGACCCCGGTGTTCGAGCGTGTCGTCGCCGAGGGGCGCCGCGACCGCGTCCCCTTCCTGACGATGTTCGCGAAGCGACCCGGCGCCATGGCCATCGCCATCGGCGCCGCCCTCCTCGGCATCGGGTCGTACTCGCTGATGAACACGTACACCGTCAACTACGGCGTGGAGCAGCTGGGCTTCAGCTTCCAGGACCTGCTCATCGCGACTACGATCGGCGGCTTGCTGCAGCTCGTCACCATCCCGCTGTTCGGCGCATGGGCCAGCCGTGTCGGCTCCGCGAACGTCGTCGTGTGGGGCGCCCTGGGCACACTCCTCATCACATTCCCGATGTACTTCCTCCTCCAGTTCGCGACCTTCCCGATCCTCATCGCGACGATGCTCGTCGGCGGCATCCTGCCGACGATGGCCTGGGCCGCGCTCGGGGGTCTCATGAACGACCTCTTCCCGGATCGCTTCCGGTACTCGGCGCTGTCGTTCGCCTACGCCCTGGCGGCGACGATCAGCGGCTTCGTGCCCTACCTCACGTTCGAGCTCGGCGTGGCGACGGGCTTCGCGTGGTGGCACCCGGGCGTGATCCTCGCGATCATGTCGGTCATCACCCTCGTCTCCGCGTGGCTGGCCTCCCGTCGCAGCGTCGAGCCCGAACTCGCGAGCGACCCGGCGACCGCGACGATCGGCGCCTGAGGGAAGACGCGTGAAGGCCAGCGGATGCCGGAACCCCCGGCATCCGCTCGCTTCTGCCGGTGCAGAGACACCCGGGTAGAATCGAGCGACATCCCACACTCAGGCACGCTCACACAGTGCCGCACATATCGCCTCGAGGAGACGCCATGACCGACGCCCGCCCCGCACAGGGTCAGATCCCGGACAAGCCCGCCCTGGAGGGCCTCGAGGAGAAGTGGGATGCTGCCTGGTCCGGGCAGGGTACGTACCTGTTCGACCGCGCCCGTGCCGTACAGGTCGGTCGCGCCGGCGTGTACTCGGTCGACACTCCCCCGCCCACGGCGTCCGGGAGCCTGCACATCGGGCACGTGTTCTCGTTCACGCACACCGACCTCAAGGTGCGGTACGAGCGCATGCGCGGGAAGACCGTGTTCTACCCGATGGGCTGGGACGACAACGGGCTGCCCACCGAGCGCCGCGTGCAGAACTACTACGGCGTGCGCTGCGACCCGTCGCTGCCGTACGACGCCGACTTCACGCCGCCGTTCGAAGGCGGCGACAACAAGTCGAGCCGCGCCGCCGACCAGGTGCCGGTCAGCCGCCGCAACTTCATCGAGCTGTGCGAGAAGCTCACGGTCGAAGACGAGAAGCACTTCGAGGCGCTCTTCCGCCAGCTGGGCCTCAGCGTCGACTGGACGCAGACCTACCGCACCATCTCCGACGACACGATCCGCACGAGCCAGCGCGCGTTCCTGCGCAACCTCGAGCGCGGCGAGGCGTATCAGGACCTCGCGCCGACGATGTGGGACATCGACTTCCGCACTGCCGTGGCCCAGGCGGAGCTCGAGGACCGCGAACAGCAGGCGTCGTTCCACACCATCGACTTCCCGTTCGCGGACGGCTCCGGCGCGATCACGATCGAGACCACGCGACCCGAGCTGCTGCCCGCGTGCGTCGCGATCGTCACCCACCCCGAGGGCCCCCACAAGCACCTCATCGGCACGAAGGTGCGCAGCCCGTTCTTCGGCGCCGACATCGAGATCCACGGCCACCACCTCGCCCAGCCCGACAAGGGCACGGGCGCGGCGATGGTCTGCACCTTCGGCGACGTGACCGACATCGTGTGGTGGCGGGAGCTGCGCACCACCGACGGCCGCCACCTGCCCAACATGACCACGATCGGCCTCGACGGGCGCTTCCTCCCGCAGGCGCCATCGATCGTCGCGAACGCGGAGGCGAGTGCCTGGTACGAGGCCGAGATGGCGGGCAAGACCGTCTTCTCCGCCCGCAAGGCTCTCGTCGAGAAGCTGCAGGAGACCGGCGACATCACCGCCGTCGGCAAGCCGTTCAGCCACGCGGTGAAGTTCTTCGAGAAGGGCGACCGTCCGCTGGAGATCGTCTCGACGCGCCAGTGGTACATCCGCAACGGCGCGCGCGACGCCGAACTGCGCGACAAGCTCATCGCGCTCGGACAGCAGATGTCGTGGCATCCCGATTTCATGCGGGTCCGCTACGAGAACTGGACCAACGGTCTCACCGGCGACTGGCTCGTGTCGCGCCAGCGCTTCTTCGGCGTGCCGATCCCGCTGTGGTACGCGCTCGACGAGAACGGCGAACGCGACTACGACCGCGTGCTCACCCCCGACCTGGCGTCCCTTCCCGTCGATCCGTCGACCGACGTGCCCCCGGGTTACAGCGCCGACCAGCGCGGCGTCGCGGGTGGTTTCGACGGCGAGAACGACATCTTCGACACGTGGGCGACGTCATCGCTCACGCCGCAGCTCGCGGGCGGCTGGGATCGCGATCCCGAACTCTGGAGCCTCGTGGCTCCGTTCGATGTGCGCCCGCAGGGTCAGGACATCATCCGCACGTGGCTGTTCTCGACCATGCTGCGCAGCGCCCTCGAGGACGACCGCGCACCGTGGTCGGATGCCGCCGTCTCAGGCTTCATCGTCGACCCCGACCGCAAGAAGATGTCGAAGTCGAAGGGCAACGTCGTCACCCCCGCCGACATCCTGGCGCAGCACGGCTCGGACGCGGTGCGGTACTGGGCGGCCTCGAGCCGTCTGGGCACCGATGCGGCGTTCGACCCGCAGAACCCGACGCAGATCAAGATCGGCCGCCGCCTCGCGATCAAGGTTCTCAACGCCGCGAAGTTCGTGCTGTCGTTCCCGGTGCCCGAGGGTGCCGAGGTGACGCACGCCCTCGACGCATCGATGCTCGCAACGCTCCACGGCGTCGTGCGCGACGCCACGAAGGCGCTCGAGAACTACGACCATGCCCGTGCGCTCGAGGTGACGGAGTCGTTCTTCTGGACGTTCTGCGACGACTACCTCGAGCTCGTCAAGGAGCGCGCGTACAACCAGACCGACGACGGCCAGGCCTCCGCCGCACTCGCGCTGCGCCTGGCGCTGTCGGCCCTGCTGCGGCTTCTCGCCCCCGTGCTGGCGTTCGCGGCCGAAGAGGCCTGGTCGTGGTTCAACGACGGTTCGGTGCACACCGCAGACTGGCCCGTGGCGCCTGAGGAGGACGGGGGCGACCCCGCAGTGCTGACCGCCGCGAGCGCGGCGCTCATCGGCATCCGCCGCGCGAAGACCGAGGCGAAGGCCTCGCAGAAGACCGCGGTCGCCCGCGCCGTCCTCGCCGGACCGGCCGCGGCACTCGATGCGCTGCGGCTCGCGGAGGGCGACCTCAAGGCGGTCGGCCGGATCGCCGAGATCGAGTACGCCGACGCCGACGCCGTCTCCGTCACGGAGATCGAGCTCGCCCCTCAGGAGGTATGACATGCAGCTCGGAACACGTTGGACATCGGGCGACGAACCGCCGAAGGCCGTCCCGGACGCGCTGGTGCGCGGCATCCGTTCCGTCGATGAGACGATCCCCGCCGACCAGCTGGGTCAGCCGCGTCCGCGCTGGACGCTCACGTGGCTGGAGGGCAAGCCGATCGCGGAGCTCGACACGGGAGTGATCGTGTCGCTGGACGCCGACGGCGAAGCCGTCGTCCGGCATGATCCGGACGACGGCTTCGCGTAAGCCTCAGCGGCTCATTCCTCCGGCGCGTCGTGATGCGACGCCGAGAGGAGCAGCCGGATGGCGAACAGGGTCGCGACGAGCGTCACTCCCGCGGCGATGAGGAACGGCAGCCGCAGATCGATGCGGGCGACCCACCCGCCGAGAAGCGTCGCGAAGGGGAAGATGCCCCACGTGAAGGTGCGGGTGATCCCCAGCACGCGTCCGAAGATGCGACCCGGCACGATCGTCTGGCGCAGCGCCCCCCACGGCACGTTCCAGACGGAGACGGCCGCGGCCATGAGGCCGTACGCGATGGTCCCCGTGATCGCCTCGGGCGCCGCCCACACCGCAGCGAGGCTGATCGCCGCGACGACGTTGGCGCCGAGCATCACCGGGCCGCGGCCGAACTTCGCGACGAGGGACGAAGCCACCAACGAGCCCGCGAGCCCTCCGAGCCCGATCCCGGCGGTGACGACGCCGATCGCGGCCGCAGGCACGTGCTGCACGTCGAGGAAGTACAGGTACACCGGTGCCTGGGCGAACGCGAAGGCCGAACCGACGATCGAGGTGAAGATCACCATCGAGCGCAGGAACCGGTGATTCCAGAGGTACACGAAGGCGTCGCGAGCCGAGACGTTCGCGGAGGCGGGGGCAGCAGCATCCGTCTCCGCAGCCTCTTCTGAGGCCGCCAGGGGGTCGCCGGCTGCGACGGCCGCCTCAGCCCGCACCGGCGTGGCGCCCGCATCGCGCAGTGGACGAGCGGCTGAGAGCGGGAGCATCACTGCGAGGACGATCGGGATGAGGTAGCCCGCGGCTCCCACCCACAGCGGGAGCGCGAGCGAGATCGCGAACAGCACGCCCCCGATCGGCGAGGAGATGAAGCTGTCGATCGTGATCTGCGCGGCCTGCATCCAGCCGTTCGCGCGATCCAGCGCCGGGCGCTGGACGACCGCCGGCATGATCGCGTTCGTCGCGTTGTCGAACAGCGTCTCGCCGAGACCGAAGACCAGCACGCCGGCGAACAGCCACCAGATGTCGAGATTCCCCGAGACGGTGAGCAGAGCGAGCCCGACCGCAGCGAGCCCACGGATGCCGTTCGCGACGGCCATGATCCAGCGGCGGTCGAACCGGTCGACGAGCATGCCGGCCGGCAGGCCGAAGACGAGCCACGGGAGGAACGCGAGCGCGGTGATCGCCGAGATCGCGAGCGGGTCTCGGGTCAGGGTGGTGGCGATGAGCGGGACCGCCACGCGACCGAGGCCGTCCGCGAGGTTGCTGAACGCGGCCGCGGTCCACAGCTTTCCGAAATCGCGGCCGAGCGGGACCCTGCGCGCCCGCCCGGCCGACGATCCGGTCCGCTCGGCCGCGTCGACGCGTTCGCTCATCGCGGCAGCAGCCCCATCGCGGCTCGGGCCTCGGCGTCACGCCGAGCCCCGATCGCCGCGGCCTGTGCGGTCAGTGCGCGACGCTCTTCGGCGTCGTCTCGCCTTTCGACGCGTGCGACGACGTACGCGTCGAGAGCGGATGCTGCGCGCAGCAGCGCGCGGTCGAATCGGGTGGCGGATGCCCGGAACCCACGTGCCGCGAGTTCGTCTGCCGTGATGGCGGTCATGACTGTCCTCCTATTTGCGGGAGCGGGAACAGGTCGGCCCGGATGGTGACGGGGCGGACGTTCTCGCCTGTCTGATTGCGGTAGTTGTCGACGGTCTCGTCGATGAGCGCCATGATCTTGAGCGCCAGGTCTTTGCTCTGCTCGGGGGTGAGGCGCGCGGTCGCGGTGGAGATCAGCGTGCCTTCCTGCCACATCTGGTCCTCGCCGCCGATCCCGCGGTTGACGAAGTCGAGCAGCTGGTCGTTGCGGTTGCGCAGGAACTCGTTCATCACGACCTGCGTCGCCGCACGACCGGCGGGCGTCGCCATCGCATCGGGGTTCGCGAACGACACGCCTCCGACGGGGCGCTCCCACCACCGCTCGCGGCCCGTGCCGCGGTCCTCCGCCTCCCGGATGAGGTCCTGCTTGGCGAGAGCTCGGAGGTGGTAGCTCGTCGAGCCGCTGGATTCCCCCAGCCGCTCCGCGAGCGAGCTCGCCGTCTGCGGGCCGTACTGGCTGAGGATGTCGTAGATCTTCACGCGCAACGGGTGCGCCAGAGCCCGCAGCGCCCCGGAGTCGAGGACGCGATCCTGGTTGTGGCGCTCCTCGGTGCGGGCGGCGGCATCCGCGGTCTCGGGTGTCTCGTTCTCTGCCATGACCTCAGACTAGCGATGCAAAGAGTTCTTTGCAAGCACTTCTTTGCAATCAATCATTTGCAAGTGGTTCTTTGCAAAAGAGCCGCGGCATGGCCGACCCGCGTGACTAGGCTGGACGCCATGCCGAACGAGAACCCGCTCCTGTCCCCCAGCACGCTGCCGTACGGCCTGCCCCGATACGCGGACATCCGTCCCGAGCACTACCTGCCGGCGTTCGAGCAGGCGTTCGCGGATCACACCCGCGAGGTGGCGGCGATCACGCGCGTGCGCTCGATGCCGACGTTCGAGAACACGCTGGTGCCGCTGGAAGAGAGCGGACGTCTTCTGGGTGACGTCGCCCGCACGTTCTACACCGTGTCTTCGGCCGACGCGGCGCCCGAGATCCAGGAGATCGAGGAACAGCTCGCGCCCCTCATGTCGGCGCACCGGGACTCGATCCAGCTCGATGCGGACCTGTTCTGGCGCATCAGGACGATCCACGAACAGCTCGACGAGCTCGATCTGACGCCTGAGCAGCGGTACCTCGTAGAGCGCCACCACACCGAGATGGCGCACGCCGGCGCGGGACTGGACGACGCGTCGAAACAGCGTCTCACGGAGCTCAATCGGCGGCTTTCGACCCTGACGACGCAGTTCGAGAAGAACCTCCTTGCCGACACCAACGACCTGGCCGTCGTGTTCGACGACGCGTCCGAACTCGACGGGCTGTCGGAAGGCGAGCTGTCGGCGGCGGCGCAGGCGGCGGCCGACCGCGGACTCGGCGGGAAGTGGGTCGTGACGCTGACCCTCTTCACGGGGCACCCCTACCTGTCGAGCCTGACGAACCGCGGATCCCGTGCGCGCCTGCTCGCGGCATCCCGCTCCCGGGGCTCGCGCGGCAACGAGCACGACAACCGTGCGACCCTGCTCGAGATCGTCCGCCTCCGCGCCGAGCGGGCTTCGCTGCTCGGCTATGACTCGCACGCGGCGTACATCACGTCGGACGAGACCGCCGGCTCCCCCGCAGCGGTCCACGATCTGCTGCGACAGCTCGCGGCGCCGGCCGCACGCAATGCCCGGCGTGAGCAAGCCAAGCTGCAGGCCATCATCGACGCCGAGGCGGAGCCGTTCGCGCTGGAGGCGCACGACTGGGCGTTCTACACCGAGAAGGTGCGCGCGGCCGAGTACGACCTCGACCGCGCCGCGCTGCGCCCGTGGTTCGAGGCGGAACGAGTGCTCCAGGACGGCGTGTTCCGGGCCGCCACCGATCTGTACGGCATCACGTTCGCCGAGCGCACAGACCTCAGCGGCTACCACCCCGACACCCGCGTGTTCGAGATCCACAACGCGGACGGATCGACGCTCGGGCTGTACATCCTCGATCTGTACACACGTGACAGCAAGCGCGGCGGCGCGTGGATGAACTCGATCGTGCTGCAGTCGGGGCTGCGCGGCACGCAGCCGATCGTGGTCAACAACCTCAACGTGCCGAAGCCGGCCGAAGGGCGGCCGACGCTGCTCAGTCTCGACGAGGTGACCACGCTGTTCCACGAGTTCGGACACGCCCTGCACGGGCTGTTCGCGACCGTGACCTACCCGCATTTCGCCGGTACCAACGTCTACCGCGACTTCGTCGAGTTCCCGAGTCAGGTCAACGAGATGTGGATCTACTGGCCCGAGATCCTTGCTTCGTATGCCCGCCACATCGACACCGGCGAGCCGCTGCCCGCCGAGATCGTCGAGAAGCTGCACTCGTCGGAGGCGTTCAACCAGGGCTTCGCGACGAGCGAGTACCTCGCCGCGGCATGGCTCGACCAGGCGTGGCACTCGCTGTCGGTCGACGACGCTGCGGCGGACATCGACGTCGCGGACTTCGAGGCGGCCGCACTCGCCGACATCGGGCTCGACAACGCGGTCGTGCCGACCCGATACTCCTCGACCTACTTCGCCCACGTCTTCTCGGGCGGCTACAGCGCCGGCTACTACTCGTACATCTGGAGCGAGGTGCTCGACGCCGACACGGTGGAGTGGTTCCGCGAGAACGGCGGCCTTCGTCGCGAGAACGGCGATCGCTTCCGCGGCCGGCTGCTGGGGGTGGGCGGTTCGAAGGACCCGCTCGAGGCCTACCGCGACTTCCGAGGCCGCGACGCCGAGATCCAGCCGCTGCTCGAGCGCCGCGGACTGGCAGGGTAGCCGACGCTCACCGCAGGTCGAGCCCGCGGGCGACGGCGCGCACCCGCTCGGCCATCACGGCCGAGAAGGGGCGCACGGTCGGCATGGGCCGAAGGCTACCCGGCCCCTCCGACACCGCCTGCCCGGATCGCGCCCATCAGCTCGCGGACGCGCACGAAGGTCGGCACCTCCACGTTCGCGAGGCCGGTGACGGTGGTCGCTGTCGGAGCGTGGTGCCGGCTCACCGCCACCACGCCGTGGTCGCCGCCTGAGATGACGAGATCCCCGCCATCGAGCCACACGCCGCGGCCGTAGCCGAGATCGTCGCCCGCGTCGGCGATGACCCGCTCGGTGAGCAGCGCCACCAGCGAGGGGTCGATGATGCGCCCCGCCAGGAGAGCCAGCCAGAACCGGTGGAGATCGCCCACGGTGGAGTGCGCTCCCCCGTCACCGGACCCGACGACCGGCAGTTCGAATATGTTGGTGCGGCCGTCATCCTTGTAGCCGGTCGCGGTGCCCGGCGGAAGCAGATCGGAGCGGGGGAAGCCGGTTGACGTCATGCCCGCGGGCTCGAACACGCGTGCCCGCAAGAGGTCGGCGAACGGGGTGCCCGAGACGCGCTCGGCGATGATCGCAAGCACCACGTAGCCGCCGTTGCAATAGGAGAACCGTTCGCCCGCGCGGAACTTCGTCGGGAAGCCCTCGAGCATCGGCAGATAGGCCGGCGTGGAGTCCAGAGTCTGCACCGGCACGCTGAGGGGCGCCAGCGCATCCACCTCCTCGTCGAGATAGTCCCCGATTCCGGACGTATGGCTCAGCAGATGGTCGATCGTGACGTCGTCGGCGATGAGCGGCAGGTCGTCCTGGAGGATCTCACGCGCGGGGCTGTCCTGCCGCAGCAGACCGTCGCCGATGAGCGAAAGCGTGGCGACGGCGGTGAAGGTCTTCGTTCCGCTCGCAAGCCCGAACCGCGTCTCGGGGCTGTTCGGCGCACCCGCCGTTCGGTCGGCGAGCCCGACAGCCCACTCCTCCAGCACATCGTCACCACGGCGCACGCTGATGACGCCGCAGAAGCCCTCGAGGTCCGGTACGACATCGCCCATTCGTGGAACTCCCGCGGTCGTGGATTCCGGTCAGGCGCTCTTGCGCTTCTCCCGCAGCACGAGAGTGGGCGGAGCGCCCTCGTCGACGGCGGCACGGGTCACGATGACCTTGTCGACGTCGTCGGTGGACGGGATCTCGAACATGATCGGGCCGAGGACGTCCTCGAGGATCGCTCGCAGTCCGCGCGCACCGGTCTTACGCGCCACCGCGAGGTCGGCGATCGCCTCGAGCGCCTCGCGATCGAACTCGAGCGTCACCCCGTCGAGTTCGAACATGCGATGGTACTGCTTCACGAGCGCGTTCTTCGGCTCGGTGAGGATCTCCATGAGCGCCTCGCGGTCAAGCGGCGAGACCGAGGCGACGACGGGGAGCCGCCCGATGAACTCGGGGATCAGGCCGAACTTGTGCAGGTCTTCCGGCTGCACGTCGCCGAACAGGTTGAGGTCTTCGTCCTTGCGGTGCAGCGAGGCGCCGAAGCCGACACCGTGCTTCCCGACGCGAGAGGAGATGATGTCTTCCAGCCCGGCGAACGCGCCGGCCACGATGAACAGCACGTTCGTCGTGTCGATCTGGATGAACTCCTGGTGCGGGTGCTTGCGGCCGCCCTGGGGCGGGACCGAGGCGACGGTGCCCTCGAGGATCTTCAGGAGCGCCTGCTGCACGCCCTCTCCCGACACGTCGCGCGTGATCGAGGGGTTCTCCGCCTTGCGGGCGATCTTGTCGACCTCGTCGATATAGATGATGCCGGTCTCGGCGCGCTTCGTGTCGAAGTCGGCGGCCTGCAGAAGCTTGAGGAGGATGTTCTCGACGTCCTCGCCGACGTAGCCGGCCTCCGTCAGGGCAGTGGCGTCGGCCACCGCGAACGGCACGTTGAGGCGTTTTGCGAGTGTCTGTGCGAGGTAGGTCTTGCCGCAGCCCGTCGGGCCGAGCAACAGGATGTTGCTCTTCGCGAGCTCGATCTCGTCGGCGCGCTGCTCTGCGGACTGGATCGTCCCGTGGGCACGGACGCGCTTGTAGTGGTTGTACACGGCGACCGACAGCGCGCGCTTGGCGTCGGTCTGGCCGACGACGTACTCCTCGAGGAAGGCGAAGATCTCCCGAGGCTTCGGCAGGTCGAAATCAGCGACGACGCCGGACGACGACTCGGCCATGCGCTCTTCGATGATCTCGTTGCACAGCTCGACGCATTCGTCGCAGATGTAGACGCCGGGGCCGGCGATCAGCTGCTGGACCTGCTTCTGGCTCTTGCCGCAGAAGGAGCACTTGAACAAGTCGGCGCTCTCACCGATGCGTGCCATGCCGCTCCTCCTCGTACGTCGGGGGCGAGCCCCCAGCTGTTCTCCGAGCCTAATAGCTGACGCCGACATGCGGCGGCATTGCGACGCACGTTGTGGATGACCCGCGGTTCGCGGAGAGAGAACCCCGCCCGCGCACGCGAGTGCCCCGCCGCCCGGTCCTCCGGGCGGCGGGGCACTGAGCTCCGCGTGGAGCGACTACTTCGTCAGGGCCTGCTGGCCGCGCTTGCGCGTGGTCAGCACCTGATCGACGAGGCCGTAGGTGACCGCCTCCTCCGCGGACAGGATCTTGTCGCGATCGATGTCCTTGTTGACCTCTGCCTGCGTCTTGTGCGAGTGCTTCGCGAGCGTCTCCTCGAGCCAGGTCCGCATCCGCAGGATCTCGGCCGCCTGGATCTCGATGTCCGACGCCTGACCGTGGCCGGCCTCGCCGACGGCGGGCTGGTGGATCAGGATGCGGGCATTCGGCAGCGCCAGGCGCTTGCCGGGTGCGCCGGCAGCGAGCAGGACGGCCGCAGCGGACGCCGCCTGACCCAGCACGACCGTCTGGATCTGCGGCGAGACGTACTGCATCGTGTCGTAGATCGCGGTCATCGCCGTGAACGAGCCGCCGGGCGAGTTGATGTACATGATGATGTCACGGTCGGGGTCCTGCGACTCGAGCACGAGCAGCTGGGCCATGACGTCATCGGCCGAGGCATCGTCGACCTGGACTCCCAGGAAGATGACGCGGTCCTCGAAGAGCTTGTTGTACGGATCCTGGCGCTTGTAGCCGTAGGCCGTGCGCTCCTCGAACTGCGGCAGGATGTAGCGGCTGCCGGGCATCTGGAGGCCCTGGGGCGCCAGCGGGGCGCCGCCGAAGGTGGGGGTCTGCATGCGGGTTCTCTCTCTTTCGCCTTCGGTTGCCGTCAGTTCGCGGATCCGGCGGTGCCGCCGCCGCCGATGACGTCGAGCGCCGAGTCGCGGATGTGGTCGACGAAGCCGTACTCGAGCGCCTCTGCGGCGGTGAACCAGCGGTCGCGGTCGCCGTCGGCGTTGATCTGCTCGACCGTCTTGCCGGTCTGCGAGGCCGTGATCTCTGCAAGCCGCTTCTTCATGTCGAGGATCAGCTGCGCCTGGGTCTGGATGTCGCTCGCGGTGCCGCCGAAGCCGCCGTGCGGCTGGTGCAGCAGGACGCGGGCGTTCGGCGTGATGTAGCGCTTGCCCTTCGTGCCTGCGGTGAGCAGCAGCTGGCCCATCGAGGCGGCCATGCCGATGCCGACCGTGACGATGTCGTTGGGCACGAACTGCATCGTGTCGTAGATCGCCATGCCTGCCGTGATCGAGCCGCCGGGCGAGTTGATGTAGAGGTAGATGTCCTTCTCGGAATCCTCAGCGGCGAGAAGCAGGATCTTCGCGCAGATCTCGTTGGCGTTGTCGTCACGCACCTCCGACCCCAGCCAGATGATGCGGTCCTTCAGCAGCCTGTCGAAGACGCTGGTCGCGACAAGTGGTTCGGCCATGTGTACTCCTGTTTCCTTGGGTCGCCATCGAATCTACCGGCGCCTCGCGAACGACCCGCCCGTGTTCGCCCTGGGCAGAGCGGGGTGAAGACGGAAGAGGACGGATGCCGCGGCATCCGTCCTCTTCTGTCGACCGGTCAGCAGACCGAAACGGGTCTCACTCGGCGTCGGCGGCCTTCTTGGCCGGGGCCTTCTTGGCGGCCGGCTTCTTGGCGGGAGCCTTCGCGGCGGTCTCGGCGCCCTCCGCGGCCGCCTTCTTCGCGGCGGGCTTGCGCGCGGGAGCCTTCTTGGCGGGCTTCTCGGCGGCCTCGGCCTCTTCGGCCTCGATCACGGCGTCGGCGTCGGCTGCGGCATCCGCGATCTCCTCCGCCTCCTCGACGACCTCTTCCTCGTCGTCGGTGGCGACGAAGCCGCTGAGGTCGACGGGCTTGCCGTTCGTGTCGACGACGTTGACCTTGCCGAGCGCCACGGCGAGAGCCTTGTTGCGGGCGACCTCGCCGATGATGGCGGGGAGCTGGTTGCCCTCCTGCAGCGCGTTCACGAAGTCCTGCGGTGCCATGCCGTACTGGGCGGCCGACTGCACGAGGTACTGCGTGAGCTCGTCCTGCGAGACCTGCACGTCGACCGTCTCGGCGATCTTGTCGAGCAGCATCTGCGTCTTGAACTGCTTCTCGCTCGCCTCGGCGACCTCGGCGCGGTGGACGTCGTCCTCGAGACGGCCTTCGCCCTCGAGGTGGTTGTGCACCTCGTCCTCGATGAGCTGCGGCGGGACGGGGATCTCGACCTGCTCGAGCAGCGTCTCGATCAGCTTGTCGCGGGCGGCAGAGCCCTGCGTGAAGGCGCCCTGCTGGCCGACGCGCTCCTTGAGGCTGTCGCGCAGCTCGGTGATCGTGTCGAACTCGCTCGCGATCTGGGCGAAGTCGTCGTCGGCCTCGGGCAGCTCGCGCTCCTTGACGGCCTTGACGGTCACCGAGACCTCGGCCTCGTCGCCGGCGTGGTCGCCGCCGACGAGCTTCGAGCGGAAGGTGGTGTCCTCACCGGCGGTGAGCGAGTCGATGGCCTCGTCGATGCCCTCGAGCAGCTCGCCCGAGCCGACCTCGTAGGAGACGCCCTCGGCGCGGTCGATCTCGTTGCCGTCGATCGTGGCGACGAGGTCCAGCTCGACGAAGTCGCCGGTGGCGGCGGGACGGTCGACGGTCACGAGCGTGCCGAAGCGGGCGCGCAGGCGGTCGAGCTCCTCGTCGATCGCGGCCTCGTCGACCTCGATCGCGTCGACCTCGACGGTGGTGCCCTCGAAGGACGGCAGGTCGAACTCGGGACGCACGTCGACCTCGACGGTGACCTCGAGGTCGCCCGAGAAGTCCTTCTCGTTCGGCCAGGTGGTGACGTCGGCCGACGGACGGCCGAGCACGCGCAGCTCGTGGGCGGCAGCGGCCTCGCGGTAGAAGGTGTCGAGACCCTCGCTGACGGCGTGCTCGAGCACCGCGACACGGCCGATGCGCTGATCGATGATCGGCGCGGGCACCTTGCCCTTGCGGAATCCGGGGATCTGCACGTCCTGCGCGATGTGCTCGTAAGCGTGCTTGATCGACGGCTTGAGCTCGTCGGGGGTGACCGTGATGTGCAGCTTGACCCGGGTGGGGCTGAGCTTCTCGACGGTGCTGTTCACCATGCCTGTACTTCTCCTCTTTCCGGCCGCACGCGGCAGCGTGCGGTTGAAGGTCTGGGTTCGAAAATTCCGAGGGCCGTGATGTCGGGGCGACAGGATTTGAACCTGCGGCCTCCCGCTCCCAAAGCGGGCGCTCTACCAAGCTGAGCTACGCCCCGGGCGGGTTCGCACGCGTGCGTGCGCCTTTCGGCCCCGAGAAGTCTAGCCGACGAGCCCGGGACGTTGCCCATCGCGGGTCGGAACGGGATGACCTCCGCGATGTAATACGATTGAGCGGTGCCCCTCAGCGGGCCTCGGGGATGTAGCTCAATGGTAGAGCCTCAGTCTTCCAAACTGATGGTGCGGGTTCGATTCCCGTCATCCCCTCCGAATGCCCTTCCGCGGCGGGCCGAAGGCCGCCGCGGAAGGGCTCTCTCATTCACATCGTGCGATCTGCTCCCGCGTGCCCTACTGTTCCCGGGTCGCACTGTCGCGGCACACTGGGTGCGGAACTGTTGCATGCCCTCCAGGAGTCGCGATGAGCAGCCGTAAGCCGAGTCCCGAGCCGGGTGAGCGCAAGCTCCCGCGGCGCCCCGCGTCGCAACTCGCCGAGAAGTGGACGCGCATCGACGGCGTCGACGTCTTCTACCGGGAGTCGCCGAATCCGACCGCGGACGAGCGCGTCATGGCGCACGTGCACGGGTTCGGGCTCTCCGGCCGCTACCTCCTGCCGACGGCCGAGCGGCTCGCCGACGAGTTCCACACCTATGTCCCCGACCTTCCCGGATTCGGCCGCAGCGGCAAGCGCAGGGACATGCTCGACATCCCCGATCTCGCGCGTGCCGCGGTCGACTTCCTCGACGACCGCGGCGTCGAGAAGGCGACGCTCGTCGGCAACTCGATGGGCTGCCCCGTCATCATCGAGTTCGCGCACCGCTACCCCGAGCGCATCGATCGCGCGGTGCTGGTCTCGCCGGCGGGCGGACTGTTCAACCAGCCGCTGCGCCGGGCGATCAAGCAGCTCTCGCAGGATGCTCCGCGCGAGCCGGTGAAGATGGCGCGGGTCGCCGTGCCCGACTACGTGCGCTTCGGGGTGCCGAGCACGATGAAGATGTTCCGCTCGCTCACGCAGTACCCGTCACTGCAGCGGCTGCTCGAGATGCGCATCCCCACGCTGGTCGTGCTGGGCCAGCGCGATCCGCTCCTGCCCCACGCGCACCGCGTCGACGAGATCGCCAGTCAGACCGACAGCCATGTGCTCGTCGTCATGCTCGAGGGCGCCGCCCACGCGATCAACTTCAGCCATCCGGGGCAGCTGGCCCACGTCATCCGTCACTTCATGGACGACCTGCCGATCGAGAACGATCCGGCCTGGCCCGGCCACGTGCGCCTGTACGAGGTGCACCGCGGCAAGCACCACCCGCCCGCGCAGCCGCGCGGCTGACGCCTCGCCGCCTCAGACGAGGGGCATCGCGTCGCGGTGCTCGTCGATGTGCGCGAGGTAGTGCTCGGCGTTGCGGAGAAGCCCTGCACGCTCCTGCGCGCTGAGCTCCCGGCGCACCTTCGCGGGCACACCCGCGACCAGGGACCCGTCCGGGATCTCGGAGCCCTCGAGCACGACCGCCCCACCGGCCACGAGGCATCCCGATCCGATCTTCGCGCCGTTGAGCACCACCGCGCCCATGCCGATGAGCGAGCCGTCGCCGATCGTGCAGCCGTGGACGACGGCGTTGTGGCCGACGGAGACGTTCTCGCCGATCACGACGGGCCTGCCGGCGTCGACGTGGACGGAGACGTTGTCTTGGAGGTTGCTGTTGGCCCCCACGGTGATGGTGTCGCCGTCGGCGCGGAGAACCGCGTTGTACCAGACGCTGGCACCGGGGCCGAGGGTGACGCCCCCGACCACGCGCGCACCGGCGGCGACGAACGACGTGGGGTCGAGCGAGGGCGTCCTGCCCGCTGCGACGAGGACCGATGCTCCGGGTGCGACCGTCATGATCCGACCCTATTCGTCAGCGCCTTCTCGATGGCGTCGGTGTACCAGGGCGCCAGCGTGTCGGAGAACGTGACCGTCAGGTGGTCCTGGTCCCGGTAGATGTTCGCCCCGCCGACGACCGGCGCGCAGGTGTCGGCGCCGCAGAACACGTCGGTGAAGTCGAGCAGTGTGACGGAGTCGAGACCGGATGCTGCGCCCCGGAGCGGATCGTCCTCCACCAGCACGTCGGAGCGCGGGCCATCGCATTCAGACATGTCGTGCGTGCGCAGGCACTTGTTCGGGTCGGTCTCCCACACCGGGTTGTCGGCGACGGTGATGACCGGGATCCCGCGGTCGGTGACCGTGCTCCACGCGTCGCGGTAGCCGGCGACGGCCGCGTCGTAGGAGGAGTCGTAGCCGGCCGCCGAGTACGGAGTGGTCGCGATCGCCGCGGTGAACACGGCGTCGAGGTCGGCGTCGTCGATCGCGTTCTGCACGCGGTCTCGCCATTCGGTGCAGGCCGCGCCGAACGCCCCCGGCGTAGCCAGCGGTGTGGCGTTCCAGGGACAGGCGCCCTTGAACCAGGTCACGAGCTGCCAGCCGTTCTCGTCCGCCATGCGCTGGAACGTCGACAGCAGCTGGTAGGCGTGGCTGTCGCCGATGAGCGCGACGCGCGGGGCGTCGGGGTCGTCCGAGCCGAAGGTGCACGAGACGGGTCTCGAATCGGTGAGCTGCACGAAGCAGTCCGGGTTCTCGGGCCGGTCGATGCCCGCGAAGCCGGGTGCGGGGAGGATCGTGTCGCCGAAGTCCGCGTCCGCGCAGGAGGGGTCGAGGACGGACGCTGCGCCGAAGCAGTCGGGCGGACTCTGCTGCAGCTCCGCGATGTCGCGGGTGCCCTGGCTGTACAGGGGCGCGTTGACGAACCAGGCGGAGGCGGCCACCAGAGCGACCACGATCATCGCGGCGAGCGACGACCACAGGGTCACGCGGGCGGGGCGCGAGGTGAGCACCTTCCAGCCGCGGGCGGGATCCTCGACGAATCGCTTCGTGAGCCATGCGAGAACGAAGCACAGCACCAGCAGCGCGACGCGATGGTAGATGGTGAGGCCCCAGAACGGCACGGAGGGTGCGATGACGATCAGCGGCCAGTGCCACAGGTAGAGCGAATACGAGATGTCTCCGACGAACTGCGCGGGACGGATCGCGAGGATGCGGGTGGGGTACCACCAGCGCTCGGTGTTCGAGGCTGCGATGACCGCGGCCGCGCCGAGAGTCGGCAGCGCCGCCATGTAGCCGGGGAACGGCGTCTGCCCGTCGAACGTGAAGGCGACGTAGAGAAGGAGCAGGATGCCGCCCCAGCCGAGCACGAAGCTCCCGATCGCATGACGGATCCTGAGCATCGGCACGAGCGCGATCAGGGCGCCCACGCCGAACTGCCACATGCGGCCGAACGTGACGAAGTACGCGGGCGCGGGGTTCGTGATCGTGAAGACGACGCAGAACACGAACGAGACGGCGGTCACGATGCCGAGCGTCGCGATGATGACGCGGCGCCGGGCGCCGCGGAAGAACTTCACGCCGATCCACGCTGCCAGCAGCATGATGAGCGGCCACATCACGTAGAACTGCTCTTCGAGCGACAGCGACCAGTAGTGCTGCACCGTGGTGGGCGAACCCGAGTGGTTGAGGTAGTCGGCGGAGTTGAGCGCCAGGTACCAGTTCTCGACGTAGAACGTCGACGCGAGGATCTCGCGCACCTCGTTCGGCAGCGCCGACGTGGGCATGAGATACGGCGACATCACGACGACGGCGCAGAACAGCAGGACGAGGAGGGAAGCCGGGAGCAGGCGCCGTGCGCGTCGCGCCCAGAACTGGCCCAGCTTCACCGAGCCGGTGGCGGTCAGCTCGCGCATGAGATGCGCGGTGATGAGGAAGCCCGAGATCACGAAGAAGATGTCGACGCCGATGTAGCCGCCCGTGAGCCGGCCCGGCCAGAAGTGATACAGCACGACGCACAGCACGGCGATCGCACGCAGACCCTGCACATGCGGGATGAAGCGCGAGGGCTCGGCGTGTTCGGGCGAGCGGTCGCGGGGCTCGCCGGTCACGGTCTTGGCGGGAACGCTCAGATGCTGCGGTCCGAGGTCGTGGTCGGCGGAAGGCACGAATCGACGTTAGCCGCTGTCAAGCCGTCGCCCCGCACCGACGGTGCGGATTCCCCGGTTTAGCCCAGCCTTCTCTTGCTTGCGGAATGACTCCCGCTGAGTAGCGTTGCAGTCACCGGAGGCCGAAAGATGGAGACGAGCGACATGACGAACACCCAGACCACCCCCGCAACCGCAGCGAACCCCGACGTCGCCGCCGCGACGGCGCAGTTCCTCACCCCCGTCGTCCTGGGCCTGCAGGCCCTGGCTGTCAACGGAAAGCAGGCGCACTGGAACGTGCGCGGCGCGAACTTCATCGCGATCCACGAACTGCTCGACTCCGTGGTCGCCCACGCTCAGGCCGGCGCCGACCAGGCCGCCGAGCGCATCGTGGCCCTCGGGCTTCCGATCGACGCCCGCGTCGGCACGGTCGCCCAGAAGACCTCGACTGCGGTCCCCGCAGGCTTCACGCAGTGGGATGCGCTCATCCGCAACGTGATCTCCGACATGGACGCGGTCATCGCCGACACGCAGGCCGCGATCGACGGACTGGACGAGTTCGATCTCACCAGCCAGGACATCGCGATCGGCATCAAGGAGTCGCTCGAGAAGGACCGCTGGTTCCTCTTCGCGCACCTCGCCGAGTGATCCGATGACGAAGGCCCCCGGGATTCCCGGGGGCCTTCGTCGTGTCACGGATTCTGCAGGAAGGCGAGCACCGCGAGGACCCGGCGGTGCTCGGTGCCCGACTCCTCGAGCCCGAGCTTCGCGAAGATCGCGCTGATGTTCTTCTCCACCGCTCCCACGCCGATGAACAGCCGCTGCGCGATGCTCGCATTGCTGCGCCCCTCGGCCATCAGCGTCAGAACATCGCGCTCGCGCGGCGTCAGCGTGGAGAGCGGATCCGGCCGCGCCGAGAGCAGCCCTTGTACGACGAGTGGATCGAGCACGGTCCCCCGCTCGCGGACACGGCGGACGGCGTTGGTGAACTCGTCGAGGGACGTGACGCGATCCTTCAAGAGGTAGCCGACGCCGCCCTCGCCGCCGGCGAGCAACTCCTTCGCGTAGACGCCCTCGACGTACTGACTGAGGACGAGGATGCCGACGGCGGGGAGAGCGGCGCGCACGGCCAGCGCCGCACGGATCCCCTCGTCACGGAAGCCGGGCGGGAGGCGGACGTCGAGGATCGCGACATCCGCCCGTGCGTCCGTCACACGCTCCACGACGTCATCGGCGTCGCCCCACGCTCCCGCGGTCGTATACCCGGCCTCGTCGAACAGGCGCACGAGTCCTTCGCGCAGCAGCACGGAGTCCTCGAACAGGACGACACGAAGGGGTGCGGAATCGGGCGACGCGGCCATCCCCTCAGAATAGGGATCCGTCATGGCGTCACCACGAGCGGGATGTGCGCGCCGACCGACGTCGGGCCGCCGACCGGACTCGTCATCACGAGCATCCCACGCAGGCCCGCGACGCGCTCGCGCAGACCTTCCAGGCCATGCCCCGGCGTGACGACGGCTCCGCCGCGACCGTTGTCGACCACCCAGACGTCCAGATGCGTGGGCGTGCCCGCAGCGCTGCGCCGCAGCGACGCGCGCAACGTCGCGCCGGTGGCGCCGGAATGCTTGACGGCGTTCGTCATCAGCTCCGCGACCACGAAATAGACCGTGCGGGCGACCTCCTGACTGACGACGCGGTCGATGGCCGGATCGACGTCCACCTGGACCCGCAGCGGCGAGCCCGTCGCGAGCGCGTCGAGCGCGGCGGCCAGGCCACGGTCCTGCAGAAGGGGCGGCGCGACGCCGCTCGACAGCGCACGCAGCTCGTCGAGCGCGGCCTTCGCGTGACCGCGCGCCTCGCGGGCGAGCTCGGCCGCGGCATCCGCGTCTCCCGATTCGGCGCGGCGCTCCAGAGCGGCCAGGTCCATCTGCAGCCGCACCAGGCGCTGCTGCGGACCGTCGTGGATGTCCCGTTCCAGGCGGCGCAGCGCCAGGTCTTCGGCATGGACGGCGGCACCGCGGGCGGCGGCTTCCGCGCGCACCTCGGCGGCGAGCTCGTCCGAGGTCCACCGGCCGAGCATGCCCTTCGCGACGGCGTGGTGGCCGAGGGCGAGCCCGCCGAGCACCCACGGCATCGTGAAGGTGAACACGATGCCCGCGACCAGGTAGAGCGTGACCTCGATCGCCCAGCCGCTCCATCCGCCGAACAGCCCCGGCACGGCGTCCGCAACGAAGCGGCCCCAGTCGCCGCCGTCGCCCCGGGGCAGGAAGACACCCCAGAACCAGTACGTGAGGCCACCCAGCCCGACGCTCAGCCATACGGTCGTCAGCACGAACGAGATGGTGCTGATGATCGGGCTCACGATCATGCCGTGAACGAGGTACAGCCAGTAATGGGCATTGCGGATGGGGCGCGTGAGCGTCATCCAGAATCCGGAGGTGTCGGGCTTGTCGCGGTTCCACTCCGGCTCGGCGATCGCGGGCAGACCCGTGAGCAGCAGCAGGAACCGGTCGGCCACGCCGAACCCGCGCGCGATGAGCAGCGTCAGCACGACGAGCGGCAGGCCGATCACGAGGATGAGCAGGCCCACACCCGTCGAGAAGAGCGCGGCGAGCACGCTCACCGAGACCATCGCGAGGACGAAGACGGCCAGGAGGTACAGCGCACTGCCCGGTGTGCGCACCCAGGCGCGTCCGTAGTGCGCCCAGAACCCTGCGGCGGGCTGAGCCGCGGCCGGCGGCAGCGGGGCGGGCTCAGTGGTCGTGACGGTCATCGGTGTCTCCCTCGGGACGCTTCAGCTCGGACCGCTGGCCCGGTTCGACGACCAGGAACTGTCCCATCATGCCCTGGTCCTCGTGCCACAGCAGGTGGCAGTGATACATGTACGGCGTGGTCGGATCGGCGTAGTCCTCGAACCGCACCAGCAGGCGGTACTCACGCTCGCCCTCGAGCGCGATCGTGTCTTTGAGACCCGCGAGTCGCGGCGGCGGCGGAGCGCCGTCGACGCTGAGGATCCGGAACTGCGTGTCGTGGACGTGGAACGAGTGCGGGAGCGGATTGCCGTTGCGCACGGCCCACACCTCGCTCGTGCCGACCGTTGCGACGACGTCGGCGCGGCCGAGGTCCATCTGCCGGTCGTCGATGCTGTGCCCCGACATCACGAACGTGCGCTCGGCGGCGGCATCCGCATCGTCCGCGGCCGGCAGGTTCGCGAGCCGTGTCGGCACCTCCGGCGAGGGGGTCAGGGATGCCGCGGCCCGCAGTTGCATCACGTCGAACGCCGCGGAACCCGCGTGAAGAGCCGGGTCGGGAGCCTCGGAGCGCAGCACGACCCGCTCCCCCGGGCTCATCGTCACCACGACCTCCGCACGTTCGCCGGGCGACAGCGGGATGCCGGTCGCGCGCACCGGCTCCTCGAGCAGGCCGCCGTCGGTCGCGATGAGGTCGAACGGGCGGCCATCGGCGAACGCGAAATCGTACATGCGCGCGCTCGAGCCGTTGAGCAAGCGCAGCCGCACCCGCTCGGTCCCGACCTCGAGATACGGCGCGACGGTGCCGTTGACGAGGATCGTGTCGCCGAGCACGCCGTCGAACTGCATGCCGAGCCCACCGGCGAACGACCCGTCGCTGTGGAACGAACGGTCCTGCACGATCACCGGGAAGTCGTCGACGCCGTACTCGCGCGGGAGCGGCAGCGCCGACTCGTCGTCGTCGCGGACCAGGAACATGCCGGCCAGCCCCGCGTCGACCTGCTCCCTCGTGCGCTCGTGCAGATGCGGGTGGTACCACAGCGTCGCGGCGGGCTGATCGATCGTCCACTCCGGCTGCCACGTGGCCCCGGGCGCGATCGGCGCGTACGGACCTCCGTCCATCGCTGCGGGCAGATGCATGCCGTGCCAGTGCACCGTCGTGGGGTCGGGGAGCCCGTTCGTCACATCGACGCGCACGGTCTCGCCGCGATGGGCGACGAGGGTGGGTCCGAGGTAGGCGCCGTCGTAGCCGAGAGTGGGCGTCTCGCCCGCGGTGACGAACGACGAGCTCCCTTCCTGAGGTGTCAGCTCGAAGACGCGCACGCCGTTGTCGACGCGCGATGGGGCGAGCGGCGGCACGGCGAGCGGTGCACCGAAGTCGAGCGTGCCCGCGGCGGGAGGTGTCGCCCGAACGGCGTTCGTCGCGAACCAGATCCCGGCGGCCCCGACGAGCAGGACGATGACGGCGAGAGGGATGGTGACGAGCGCGATGACGAGCCGGCGGCGTCGCCTTCTCCGGGGCGGAGCCGGCGGTGCGGCGGCGCTCACGGCAGACGGAGGGAGGGTCATGCCTCCAGCCTCGCGACGACGCCGGCGCGGCGGCATCCGACCCCCTCCCGAACCCGTACGGGGGAAGACCCCCGGACGAGGCGCGGGATTACGCGCGGTGCGTCAGGCGCCCGCCGAGGAGCGTCGCAGTTACGGGCATGCCTCGCAGGGCCGTCTCATCGGCGCACAGCGGGTCGCGTCCGACGATCGCGAGGTCGGCGAGGTCTCCCGGCTCGATGCGCGCGGGCACGGCCGAGCCGCCGCGCGTGGACGCCGCCAGCGCCGTCGCGGCGTCCACCCGCTGCTCGGGCTGCCAGGCGTCGCGGCCGTCGCGCGTGCGGAACACCGCCGAGGCCATCGCCGCCCACGGATCGAGTGGCGACACGGGTGCATCGGAGCCGAACAGCAGGTTCGCGCCGATGTCGGCGAAGGCGCGGAGCGGGTATGCCTGCGCGGTCTGGCCGGCCCAGATGCGGTCGGTCAGGTCGCGATCGTCCAGGGCGTGCTCGGGCTGCACGCTCGCGCCGATGCCGAGGCGGGCGAACCGCGGGATGTCGGCGTGCGCGACGAGCTGCGCGTGCTCGATGGTGCCCCAAGCACCGGTCGCGGCGAACGCGTCGAGCGCGTGCGAGTTCGCGACGTCGCCGATCGCGTGGATGGCCGAGGCGATGCCCGCCGCTGTCGCCCGCGTCATCAGGTCGACGAGCGTGGCGAGATCGACGGTGAGCAGGCCGTGGTTGGGCGGATCGCCGGGATACGCGTGCGAGCACGCGGCCGTGCGGGTGCCGAGCGATCCGTCGGTGATGACCTTGAGCGGGCCGACACGGACGAGATCGGATGCTGCGCCCCGAGGGACGTCTCCGGATCGGAGCCCGTCTGCGATCGCGCGATCGAGGAACTGAGGGTAGATCCCGAACGAGATGCGCAGCGCGTCGAACCCGGCGGCGAGGCGACGAGCCCAGGCGTCCTCGTTCCACGACATGTCGAGGTCGACCAGGCCCACGACGCCGCGGGCCGCGGCATCCTGCGCCATCCGCGCGACGAGCGGGTCGGACACCGCCGCGTCGACGGCGTTGAGCCTGCGGGAGATCTCGAACGCCGGCTCCTCGCGGAGGAGGCCGGACCCGTCCGGCTCGAACCCCTCGCGCCGCAGGGCGGCCGAGTTGAGCCACACGCTGTGCACATCGGCGTTGATGAGGTAGGTCGGGACCTCGCCCGTCGCGGCGTCGAGCAGAGCGAGGTCGGGCTTGTCGGGCCAGAACGCGTCACGGAAACCGCTGCCGACGCGGCGCCCGTCGGGCATCGGGTCCTCGGCTTGCATGAGACTCGCCGCCTGCGCGGCGGACGCCGCCCCTGCGAGCGGCACGCGCTGGGCCGAAAGGGCCCACTGCACGGTGTGGACGTGATGGTCCCAGAGCCCCGGGATCACCCAGCCGCCGTCGACGTCGAGCACGTGCCCGCGGCGCGGGAGTGCCGCTGCGGGCGCGATGTCGACGACGAGACCGTCCTCCAGGTGCACGTCGACCGGATCCGCACCGAACGGGTCGGTGCGGTCGGAGCCGGTGAGACGCGCGTTCGCGATGACGTCGACGGTTTCGCCGCGCGCCGCCGTCACCGAGCGGCCTTCCGGGTCTCGAAGTCGCGCCGCATCTCTGCGGCCAGGCGCGGGTCGGCGTACGGGCTCGCGCCGGCCTCGAGCTCCATGATGACGGTCTCGATGGTCTCGTCGGGCTTGTTCTGGCTCAGCTTGCGCTTGCCGACGACCTTCGTCGGCGTGAGCCGGAAGCCCGCGGTGCCCCTCTCGAGCCGGCGCACGTACTCCGGGTCATTCGGCGGCTCCCACATCAGGCGGGGCTGCGCCAGGCCGCTCTCGAAGCGCGCGACGAGGCGCTCGAGCACCTCGAGGTTCTCCTCCGGTGCGAGCAGCTCCGGGATGCCGCTGAGGTGTGCCGAGACGAAGTTCCAGGTCGGGACGCTCTGCGCGTCGCCGTACCAGCCGGGCGAGATGTACCCGTGCGGCCCCTGCACGACCACGAGCAGCTCACGCTCTCCGAGCCCGTGGATGAGATCGTCGGGCTTGCCGACGTGGCCGACGATCGTCAGATCTTCGCGGTCGGCGTCGAGGAGCACCGCGTAGTGCGAGGCGACGAGCCCGTTCTCGGTCGACGAGACGATCGTGACCCACGGATTCTGCTCGATGAGCCGGCGGATCTCGCCGACATCCGACATCGCGAAGCTCGGGTTCTGACGCATGCGCCCAGCCTATTCGCGCAGCCTGCCGCCGCGGATCGTCGTCATGCCTGGCAGCGCGGGCACCAGTAGAGCTTCCGCCCCGCCGCCTCCTCGACGACGATCGCGGTGCCGCACACCCGGCACGGCAGCCCGGCGCGGTGGTAGACCCAGTGGCGGTCGTCGCGGCTGGCCATCGCCGCGCGGTACGCCTCGGCGTCGAGATCGTCCATCGTCATCATCTGCCCGGTCTCGACGCCGATGGCGAGCAGTCGCACCCAGTCCCGCCAGATGTCGCGCACGACCTCCTCGGGGACGTCGCGCCCCGGCGTGTGCGGATTCTGGCGCGCTCGGAACAGCAGCTCGGCGCGGTAGACGTTGCCGATGCCGCTCACGACGTTCTGGTCCATGAGCAGCAGGCCGATGGACGTCGGCTTGCGACGCACGACCGAAGTGAAGAGCTCCTCGCCCTCGGCCACATCGTCGACGAGCGGGTCGGGGCCGAGCTTTGCGATGGTGGCGGCGACCTCGTCCGGGGTCTGCAACTGGCACGCCGTCGGTCCGCGCAGGTCGGCGCACGTGACGTCCGTGAGCAGCCGCAGGCGCACCTGGCCGACCACGGGCGGCGGCCACTCGTCGCCCTCGTCGGCGAGCCCGGTGGTCTGCTCCGACATGCGCACGTGCACGCGGGTGCGCCGCGGGGCGCCGATCGAGGTCAGCGAGTTCTCCCCCGCGCTGTCGAGGATCGGGTCGTCGAGTTCCGTGCCGCGCTGGTTCGTCTGTCCCATGCGGCCATTGGCCGAGGCGATCGTCGGATCGACCAGGATCTCACCCGCGAAGTCCCACGCCCCGTACATGCCCAAGTGCACCCGCAGCCAGAGGTCATCGTCGAACTCGAGGAACATCTGCTTGCCGACGGCCCGCACCGACGTCGCGGTGCGTCCGCTCAGGATCTGCGCGCCCTCGGCGAAGCGGCCCTGGGGGCTCGACGCCGCGACTGCGCGCCCGACGAAGTTGCGGTCGAACTGGCGGGCGATGCGATGGACGGAATGCCCCTCGGGCACGGCTCAGCCGGCTTCGGGGTCGAATGAGCTGTCGTCGGCGGCGAGGACGTCCGGCTGCCCGGCGGCGGTGCGGGGGTCGGGCTCGAGGGCGCCGTCCTCCTCGTAGGCCGCGAGCTGGGCGATGCGGCGCGCGTGGCGCTCCTCGCCCGAGAACGGCGTCGCGATGAAGCGGTCGATGAAGGTCGCCGCCTCGTCGAAGGTGTGCTGGCGCGCGCCGATCGCGATGACGTTGGCGTCGTTGTGCTCGCGGGCGAGCTCAGCCGTGGCGATGCTCCACGCGAGGGCGGCACGCACGCCCACGACCTTGTTCGCGGCGATCTGCTCGCCGTTGCCCGAGCCGCCGAAGACGACGCCGAGCGCCTCGATGCCCGCGGTCTGGTCGCGTACGACGGCCTGGGCGGCCCGGATGCAGAACGCGGGATAGTCGTCGAGCGGGTCGTACTCGATCGGGCCGTGGTCGACGACCTCGTGACCGGCGGCCGCGAGGTGGTGCTGCAGCTGCGTCGAGAACTCGAGGCCGGCGTGGTCGGTCGCGATGTGGATGCGCATGGGCTCAATCCTAAAGAGGGCGGGAGGCGGAGGACGAAGGATGCTGCGGCCGCGGCGAGCGGTGCGCTCAGGCGGTTCGCTCGCTCAGGGCGCGATGCCCGCGGCTGCCGGCTTGAAGCCTGCGCGCACGTTCTCGCAGCAGGCGGGACGACAGACGTCGAACCAGGGTCCGAGGTCGGTCGCGTGGGGCCGTTCCCCCGCAGGCGTGCCGTTCAGGCGCTCTTCGACGAGGTCGACCAGCCCCGACACGAACACCGGGTCGACGCCGGGCGTGGGCGTGCGCACCGCGCGGATGCCGGCCTCGGCCGCGGCATCCATCGCCTCGGTGTCGAGGTCCCACAGCACCTCCATGTGGTCGCTCATGAAGCCGAGCGGCACGATCGCGACCGCCTGCACACCGGCCGCGGGCAGCTCGGCGATCACGTCGTTCACGTCGGGCTCGAGCCACGGCTGGCTCGGCGGGCCGGACCGCGACTGGTAGACGAGATCCCACGCGACGCGGTCGGCGCCGGGAACCTCTGCGGCCACGGTCGCCATGACCACCTCGGCCACCGCGAGGTGCTGCGCGGCGTAGGCGCCGCCCTCGCCCAGCTCGCGATGCCGCTCGTCGCCCGCGCGCGGACCGGAGCGCTCGGCATCCGCCGTCGGAATGCTGTGGGTCGAGAACAGCACCCGCACGCCCTCCGGTGCGATGCCGTCGGCGAGGAAGGCGGCCACCGCGTCGCGCACGCCGTCGACGAAAGGCTGCACGAAGCCCGGGTGATCGAAGAACTGACGCACCTTGTCGATCGTGACGCGCCCGGCGAGGTCCGTCTCCGTCAGCACGCGCGCGAAGTCCTCGCGGTACTGGCGGCAGCTCGAGAAAGACGAATAGGCGCTGGTCGCGAGTGCCAGGAGGTTCGTGTGACCGGCGTTCGCGGCATCCGTCACGGCCTCGCCCAGGTAGGGCGCCCAGTTGCGGTTTCCCCAGTAGACGGGCAGGTCCAGTCCGCGCCGGGCGAGCTCGGTCTCGAGGGCCGCCTTGAGGGCGCGGTTCTGCGCGTTGATCGGGCTCACGCCGCCGAAGTGACGGTAGTGGTGCGCGACCTCTTCAAGGCGCTCATCGGGGATGCCGCGCCCGCGGGTGACGTTGCGGAGGAAGGGGATGACATCGTCCTGACCCTCGGGACCGCCGAAGCCGGCGAGGAGGAGGCCGTCGTAGGCGACAGGCTGCTCGACGAAGGGCGAACCGGGCGCGGCGGCAGGAGAGGCGAAGGGGACGACGTGCTGCTCGGGAGAAGTCACCCCTCCATCCTGGCACCGCGTGCGGGTGCTTTCAGTCACGGGATCGGGCGTTCGCGGGCCCGCTGGCATAGGCTGGGACGGTTGTCATCGGTGCCAGCAGCGCTGGTGGCGGCCGCCGGATCGAGCGCTCGCGCGACGAGCCGATCGACCACCTCCGTCATCCTCACCCATGGGAGCCACAGCAGTGCCTGGAGAGAACCTCACCCGCATCGAGGCGCAGGAGCGCCGCGCGATCGTCGACACGCAGTCGTACGAAGTCGCGCTCGACCTGACGAAGGGCGCCGAGGTCTTCGGATCGCGCTGCGTCGTCCGCTTCACCGCGACGCCCGGTGCCGCGACGTTCATCGACCTGATCGCGCGCGAGGTGCGTGAGATCACCCTCAACGGCCACTCGATCGACCCCGCCACGGCGTTCGCCGACTCGCGCATCGCGCTCGGCGACCTGGCCGCCGACAACGAGCTCGTCATCGACGCGGACTGCCTTTACACGAACACCGGCGAGGGCCTGCACCGCTTCGTTGACCCGGTCGACGACGAGGTGTACCTCTATTCGCAGTTCGAGGTGCCCGACTCCCGCCGCGTCTTCGCGGTGTTCGAGCAGCCCGACCTCAAGGCGACGTTCGCCTTCACGGTCACTGCTCCCGAACCGTGGAAGGTCGTCTCCAACTCCCCCACCCCCGAGCCGAACAAGCACGGCGACGGCACCGCGACCTGGCGCTTCGAGCCGACGCCGCGCATCTCGTCGTACATCACGGCCCTCATCGCCGGCCCCTACGAGGCGACCTTCTCCGAGCTGATCAGCTCGTCGGGCCGCGTCATCCCGCTCGGCGTCTACGGCCGCAAGAGCCTCTGGCAGTTCCTCGACGCCGACTACATCTTCGACAAGACGCGCCAGGGCTTCGCCTACTTCGAGGAGAAGTTCGACTACGCCTACCCGTTCGCGAAGTACGACCAGCTCTTCGTACCCGAGTTCAACGCGGGCGCGATGGAGAACGCCGGCGCCGTCACCTTCACCGAGACGTACGTCTTCCGCTCGAAGGTGACGGACGCCGTCAAGGAGCGTCGCGTCGTCACCATCCTGCATGAGCTCGCGCACATGTGGTTCGGCGACCTCGTCACCATGAAGTGGTGGAACGACCTGTGGCTGAACGAGTCGTTCGCCGAGTGGGCGTCGACGATCGCCACCGCCGAGGCGACCGAGTGGACCGAGGCGTGGACCACGTTCAACGCGATGGAGAAGACCTGGGCGTACCGCCAGGACCAGCTCCCCTCGACGCACCCGGTGGTCGCGCAGATCAACGACCTCGAAGACGTGCAGGTCAACTTCGACGGCATCACGTACGCCAAGGGCGGCTCGGTGCTCAAGCAGCTGGCCGCGTGGGTGGGCATCGAGGCCTTCTTCGCGGGTGTCGCCGCGTACTTCAAGAAGCACGAGTGGTCGAACACCGAGGTGGGCGACCTGCTCGCCGAGCTCGAGGCCACGAGCGGTCGCGAACTGTCGACGTGGTCGAAGAAGTGGCTCGAGACGGCGGGCGTGAACACGCTCTCGCCCGAGATCGTGACGGATGTCGACGGCACCATCACGCGGTTCGCGATCGTGCAGACAGCCCCCGCGGACTACCCGACGATCCGCCCGCACCGTCTCGGGGTCGGCTTCTACGAGCTCCGGGGCGAGGCTCTGGTGCGCGTGCACCATGTCGAGCTCGACGTGGACGGCGACCTCACCGAGGTGCCCGAGCTCAAGGGGCACAAGCGCCCGGCGCTCGTGCTGCTGAACGACGAGGACCTCGCCTACGCGAAGATCCGCCTCGACGACCGGTCCCTTCAGACTGCGATCGACCACCTCGGCAAGATCAGCGACCCGCTCGCCCGCTCGCTGGTGTGGGGTGCCGCTTGGGACCAGACACGCGATGCCGAGGCATCCGCTTCCGACTACGTCGACCTGGTGCTGCGCAACATCGGCGCAGAGACCGAGTCGACCACCGTCCGCACCACCCTCGCGCAGCTGCAGCTCGCCGCGAACTCGTACGTCGCGCCCGAGAAGCGCGACATCACGCGCGCCAAGGTCGCCGACGCGCTGTGGAAGCTCGCCGAGAGCGCCGAGGCCGCAAGCGACAGCCAGCTGCAGTTCGTGACCGCGTTCGCGTCCGCCGCGGCCACTCCCGGCCAGTGGGAGAAGGTCCGTCAGCTGCGCGACGGCGAGACGACGTTCGACGGGCTCGACATCGACACCGACCTCTCGTGGCAGCTGCTCGTGTCGCTCGCCGCCGGCGGGGTCGTGACGGCGGCCGACATCGACGAGGCCCTCGCAGCCGACAACACCGCCAAGGGCGGCGAGTTCGCCGCGCAGGCCAAGGCGGCGCTGCCGTCGGCGGACGCGAAGGCGGCGGCATGGTCGTCGCTCGTCGACAACGACGACCAGCCCAACACGATCGTGCGGGCCGCCGCTCTCGGCTTCGTGCACCCCGCAGGACGCGGACTGCTCGCCGACTTCGTCGCGCGCTACTTCGCGTCGCTGCTGCCCATCTGGAACTCGCGCACGTACCAGATCGCGCAGTACCTCATCGTGGGTCTGTACCCCGCACCGCTCGCCGACGTCGCACTGCGCGACGCCACGCGCGCGTGGCTCGAGGCGAACGGCGACGCCGCTCCCGCCCTCCGCCGTCTCGTCGCCGAGAACCTCGCGGGCGTCGAGCGTGCGCTGTCGGTGCAGGACCGCGACGCCCAGTAGGCAACGACGACGGATGCCTCGACCCGGCCACATGGCCGGGTCGAGGCATCCGTCGTCTTCGGCACCCTGGTACCACTCCGTGGCCGATTGTTCATCCCGAAGGCTGACGCGCACGGGCACAGCTGACTCATAGCGTTGTGGGCATGATCGTTGCAGAACAGCTCACGAAGCGCTTCGGAGACAAGACCGCGGTGTCCAACGTGTCGTTCACCGTGCAGCCGGGGAAGGTCACCGGGTTCCTCGGTCCGAACGGCGCCGGCAAGTCGACCACCATGCGGATGATCGTCGGCCTCGACCGCCCCACATCCGGCACGGTGACCGTCGCCGGCCAGGACTACGCGCGCCTGCGCTCACCGCTGACCGAGGTCGGCGTCCTGCTCGACGCGAAGGCCGTGCACACGGGTCGCTCGGCCCGCAACCACCTGCGCGCCATGGCCGCGACCCACGGCATCGGCCGCGCGCGCGTCGACGAGGTGATCGAGCTCACCGGCATCTCGTCGGTCGCCGGCAAGCGGGCGGGCAAGTTCTCGCTCGGCATGGGCCAGCGGCTGGGCATCGCGGCGGCGCTGCTCGGCGATCCGCGCACGCTCATCCTCGACGAGCCCGTGAACGGCCTCGATCCCGAGGGCGTGCGGTGGGTGCGCCAGTTCGTGCGGCACCTCGCCGCCGAGGGGCGCACCGTCCTGCTCTCCAGCCACCTCATGAGCGAGATGGCGCAGACGGCCGACCACGTCATCGTGCTCGGCCGCGGGCAGGTGCTCGCCGATGCCGAGCTGTCCGAGCTCGTCCAGGCGTGGACCACGAACAACGTCATCGTGCGCTCGCCGCGCCTGCCGGAGCTCGTCGCCGCCCTCGCGGGCCCCGACGTCACCGTGACGGCGTCGTCCCCCGGGGCCGCCGAGATCTCGGGCGTCACCGCCGCGTCGATCGGCGACCTCGCCGCCTCGCTCGGCATCCCCGTCCACGAGCTCATCCCCCGCACCGGATCACTGGAAGACGCCTATCTGGCCCTCACCGGTGACGCCGTCGAGTACACCTCCAAGGAGATCGCATGACCGCCCTCGCCCCCGCCACGCGTGCCGACGCCGGAGCGCGCGCCGCGTCGCCCTACCGCCTGACGTTCGCGAATCTGCTGCGCAGCGAGTGGATCAAGATCACGACGCTCCGCTCGACGTGGTGGTCGCTCGCGATCACCGCTGTGCTGTCCATCGGCATCTCGATGATGATCGCGTCGGCGTCCGCCCAGTTCGGCGGCGGATTCCCCGCGGTCAGCGCGATCCTCTCGCCGACACAGTTCACCATGCTCGTCGCCGGCATCCTCGGCGCGATCGTCATCACCGGCGAGTACTCGACCGGCATGATCCGCTCGACACTCACCGCCGAGCCGCGGCGCGGCGCCGTCGTCGTGGCGAAGGCCGTCGTCACCGGTGTGCTCATCGCGCTGACGACGGTGGTGACCTACGCCCTCGCGATCGCGGCGACCGCCCCCTTCCTCGCCGAGGGGATCGACTGGTCGGAACCTGCGCAGTCGATCGTGCCGCTCGCGCTGGGCGTGCTCTCGATGGTGGTCTTCACCCTCATCGGTCTCGGGTTCGGATTCCTCCTGCGCAACGGCGCCGGAGCCATCGCGGTGACCGTCGGCGTCCTGTTCGTCCTGCCCATCGTGTTCAGCCTGTTCTCGATGTTCGGTGAGAGCTGGAGCTGGATCGCCGATCTCGCCGAGTACCTCCCGATGAATGCCGCGTCCGCGGTGACCGCTCCGGGCGCGGAGGACCTCGCCGTCCCGCTGGTCACCCTGGCTGCCTGGGGCCTCGTGCCCCTCGTGGGCGGCTGGGCGGTGCTGCGCGGACGCGACGCGTAGAGTCGACCGAATGCCGCGATCCGCCAGCCAGGCCGTCGTCGGTGCCGCTCCCGGCGCCGACGACGGCCTCCTGCTGCCGCGACCCCCGGGGGTCTTCCGGCGCTTCTGGGCGAGGCATCCGCTAGCCGCCGATGTGATCGTCGCGGCCCTCGCGTTCCTGCTGTCCGCACCCGCTGCCGCGTTCCGCTCCGAATACCCGATCCCCCCGACGCCGCCGCAGACGGTGTACGCGATCGTCGTGGTCGTCGGCGCCTGCGTCGCCCTGGTGTTCCGCCGCTCGAGGCCGCTCCTCGTCTTCGCCGCGGCGGCGCTGCCCCTGGTGATCCTGCCGCCGAGCCTGGTCCCGGTGTCCCACGTCCTTCCGGCTTTCGCGATCTACGCGGTCGCGGTCTATCGGTCGGTGCGGTCGTGCTGGATCGCCTTCGCGACGGCGACCGGGCTGATGGCCGTCTACACGGTCATCGCCGGCCTCGCGGATCCGACGACGTGGGGCTACCTGATCACTTCGCTGGTCTCGGGCGCGATCGCCATGCTCATCGGAGCGTTGATCGGGATCAACGTCGGCAACCGGCGGCGGTACCTCGAGGCGCTCATCGACCGATCCCGCCAGCTGCTCGTCGAACGCGATCAGCAGGCGCGCCTGGGTGCCGCCGCCGAGCGCACGCGGATCGCCCGCGAGATGCACGACATCGTCTCGCACAACCTGACCGTCATCGTCGCCCTCGCCGAGGGGGCGACCGCGACTGCGGATCCGGCCCGCGCGCGGGCGGTCACCGCGCAGATCGCCGACACGGCACGCGGCGCCCTGACCGAGATGCGTGCGATGCTCGGCGTGCTGCGCGATCCCGAACTGTCCCCCGACGCGCCCCTCGCGCCGGTCGACGCGGCGTCGGTCGCGGATGCGGTCGAGTCGGCGCAGCGCGCCGGGTTCCCCGTCGTGCTGCACGTGGAGGGGCGCCTCGACGATGTCCCCGCGGAGGTGAGGTTCGCCGTGGCGCGCATCGTGCAGGAATCCCTCACCAACGCGATGCGGCACGCCCCCCTCGCCACCACGATCGACGCGCGGATCGCCGTGCGGGCGGATGCCGTCGAGCTCGACATCATGAACGACGGCGTGCGGCCGCGGGCCGAAGCCGCGGATTCGCCCGGGGGCGCGGGGTTCGGCCTCCCGGGGCTCCGCGAGCGCGCGGCGCACGTGGGCGGCTCGCTGCAGGCCGGACCCGTCGACGGCAGACGGTGGGCCGTGCGTGCTTCCCTCCCGCTGCCGGCACAGGCGAGCGCGACGGCCGACCGGGAGGAGAACACGACATGACGACACGCATCCGCGTCCTCCTGGTCGACGACCAGGAGCTCATCCGGCTCGGCTTCCGTCTGGTGCTCGAGGCCGAA
The DNA here is from genome assembly GCF_057656735.1 of Microbacterium sp. Soil_C_42. Classification (NCBI taxonomy): domain Bacteria; kingdom Bacillati; phylum Actinomycetota; class Actinomycetes; order Micrococcales; family Microbacteriaceae; genus Microbacterium; species Microbacterium sp. Soil_C_42. Next base: position 192,683 of record NZ_JBDGJU010000002.1, on the reverse strand, counting down.
CCGGACGTCGAGGTGGTCGGTGAGGCGGCAGACGGCGACGAAGCCATACGTGCGGTGGCGGCGCACGCACCGGATGTGGTGCTGATGGACATACGGATGCCGCGCACCGACGGCATCGCGGCCACCCGATCCATCGTCGCCGCGCACCCGTCGACGCGCGTTCTCGTGCTCACCACCTTCGACCTCGACGAGTACGCCGTGGGAGCGCTCGATGCCGGCGCCAGCGGATTCCTCCTCAAGGACGCGCACCGCTCCGAGCTCACCGCGGCGATCCGTGCCGTGCATCGGGGCGACGCGGTGCTGGCGCCGTCGGTCACACGGCGGCTCATCGACCGGCTCCACGCGGCCCCGCCCGTCACGGAACCCCCGAGGCCGGCGGGCGACCCGACGGCCGAGCTCACCCACCGCGAGCGGGAGGTGTTCCTCGCGATCGCGCGCGGGATGAACAACGCCGAGATCGCGGGCCATCTGTTCCTCAGCGAATCGACGGTGAAGACCCACGTCGGCCGCGTGCTGGCCAAGATCGGGGCGCGCGACCGGGTTCACGCCGTGATCCTCGCCCACCGTCATCGGCTGGTCGACGAGTCCGCGCCGCCCGACGGTGAGCGGTCCACAACCTGAGCGCCGCCCAGGCTGAGCGCACCCTCACCTCGTTAGGATCGAGACGATGATCAGCCTCCCTCTCGACACCGTCCGTGTTGCCGAAACCGTCGACTTCACCGATGCCGGACTGTGGCAGAAGGTCGGCGAGTTCTTCGTCAGGGCCGGCTGGAACCTGCTCACCGTCGCCGGCATCATCGTCGGCGCATTCATCCTCGCCTGGATCCTCCGGTTCGTGATCCACCGGGTCGTCGGCCGCATCGTCAACGGCGCCAAGAACAAGGCGAACGTCGACGACACCCAGGCGCTCGAGCGGTCACCGCTCGCGTCGGTACGGCTCGTCCAGCGAACGCGCACGCTCGGTTCGATCCTCGGCAACATCGTCAACGTGACGATCGTGATCGTCGCGCTGCTGCTGATCATCAACGTGCTGGCGCCGACCGCGCTCGGATCGCTCACGCTCCTCACCGCCGCCATCGGCGCCGGCCTCGGCTTCGGCGCGCAGAACATCGTGAAGGACGTGCTCAACGGCATCTTCATCGTCGCCGAGGATCAGGTGGGGATCGGCGACGTCGTCGACCTGGGACTGGCGACCGGCATCGTCGAGTACGTCAGCGTCCGCGTGACGCACGTGCGCGATGTCAACGGCACGCTCTGGTACGTCCGCAATGGCGAGATCACCCGCATCGGCAATCTCTCGCAAGGATGGTCGCGGGTCATCCTCGACCTCTCGGTGGCCGCCGACTCCGACATCGGCGAGGTCGAGAAGGCGATGCTCGACACCGCCAAGGAACTCGCAAAGGATCCGAAGTGGCGCACGCGCATCCTCGAACAGCCCGAGGTGTGGGGGCTCGAGTCGATCTCGGGCGACGCGCTCGTCATCCGTCTCGTCATGAAGACCCGCGCGAACGCGAAGGACGACGTGGCACGCGAGCTGCGCATGCGCCTGAAGCACACGATCGACGACATGGGGATCACGCTGCCCGCCCTCACCGCGGTCATGCCGAGCGGCCTCGAGGGCGCGCAGCGTGTCCGCGGCGCCAACCCGCCCAGGACCAAGCCCACGCCGGTCGCTTCCACGCCGGAGCGCCCCGTGTGGAAGCCGAAGCGCACCCCCAAGAAGCCGTCGACACCGTCCACGGGCGATGAGTCCGGCCCGACCACCGGAGGAACCCCATGACGGACCCGGCCACCCCGCTGAGCTTCTACGACGAGGTCGGCGGCCACGACACGTTCGTGCGGCTCGTCGACGCGTTCTACCGAGGAGTCGCCGAGGACGAGGTCCTGCGCCCCATGTACCCCGAGGAGGACCTCGGCCCGGCGCAGGAGCGGCTCACACTGTTCCTCGAGCAGTACTGGGGCGGTCCGACGACGTACAGCCAGCAGCGCGGCCACCCCCGGCTGCGCATGCGTCACGCGGCGTTCCACGTGGACCCTGACGCGCGCGACCGCTGGCTCGCGCACATGCGGGTGGCCGTGGACGAACTCCAGCTCCCGCCCCTCCACGAGGCCACTCTCTGGGACTACCTGCAGCGCGCCGCGTATGCCATGGTGAATACCTTCGAGCCCTCGGGCATCGGACCCGCCGCAGGACCCCGGGCTGCGGCATCCCTTCCCGTCACGGCGGCGCCGCCGGCCGACACCGACCCCGCTCGCTGAGCTTCGCCTCAGCCCCCTCGCCGACGAAGGAGTCGACATGCCCTCCCACCACACCGACATCCTCGTCATCGGATGGGGACTCGCCGGCCTCGTCGCCACCGCGGAGGCGGTCGCGGCGGGCAAGCGCGTGACGATCGTCGACCAGGAGCCCCGGTCGAACCTCGGCGGACAGGCGTGGTGGTCGTTCGGCGGCCTCTTCTTCGTCGACTCGCCCGAGCAGCGGCGCCTCGGCATCCACGACTCGCTCGAGCTCGCTCGGCAGGACTGGTTCGGCAATGCCGGGTTCGACCGCGACGAGGACCTCTGGCCCCGCCGCTGGGCCGAGGCCTACCTGCAGTTCGCGCACGAGGAGAAGCGCGCGTGGCTGCGCGAGAAGGGCGTCGGCTTCTTCCCGATCGTCGGCTGGGCGGAGCGAGGCGGATACACCGCGACCGGTCCGGGCAACTCGGTGCCGCGCTTCCACATCACGTGGGGCACCGGGCCCGGGATCGTGGCGCCGTTCCAGGCGGCTGTGGAAGCCGGCGAGGCCGACGGCCGCGTGACGATCCTCCCCCGCCATCGCGTCACCGCCCTCACTGTCGACGGTGGCGTCGTCACGGGCGCCGCGGGTGACGTGCTGGCTCCGTCCGGCGCCGCGCGCGGCGTCGCGAGCTCACGGGAAGTCGTCGACAGCTTCGAGGTCACGGCGGACGCGACGATCGTGTCGTCCGGGGGCATCGGCGGAAACCACGACCTCGTCCGCCGGTGGTGGCCGCAGCGCCTCGGCACTCCTCCCGCGACGATGGTCACCGGGGTGCCGGCGTATGTCGACGGCTCGATGCAGCCCGTGTCGGAGGCAGCGGGCGCGCGCCTGATCAACGGCGACCGCATGTGGCACTACGTCGAGGGCATCCAGAACTGGGATCCGATCTGGCCGGATCACGGCATCCGCATCCTTCCCGGCCCGTCGTCGGTGTGGGTCGACGCGACGGGCAATCGGCTGCCGGTGCCGCTCTTCCCCGGCTTCGACACATTGGGCACGCTCGCACACCTGCGCGCCACCGGGCACGACCACTCGTGGTTCGTGCTGTCGCAGAAGATCATCGAGAAGGAGTTCACGCTGTCCGGCAGCGAGCAGAACCCCGACCTCACCGGCAAGGATGTCAAGCTCCTCGCGAAGTCCCGCCTCGGAAAGGGCGCCGCCGGTCCCGTGCAGGCGTTCATGGATCACGGCGCCGACTTCGTGGTGCGCGAGAACCTCGACGACCTCATCGCGGGCATGCAGTCGCTCCCCGGCGGCGACGTGCTCGACGCCGACCGCGTCCGGTTCGAGGTCGAGGCTCGCGACCGTGAGATCGACAACGACTTCACCAAGGACTCCCAGATCGCGATGCTGCGCTCGGCGCGCGCGTTCCGCGGCGACCGCCTCATCCGCACCGCGAGCCCGCACCGCATCCTCGACCCCAAGTCGGGGCCGCTCATCGCCGTGAAGCTGCACGTGCTCACCCGAAAGTCCCTGGGCGGCATCGAGACCGACCTGTCGGGCCGCGCCCTCGGTGCCGGCGGCGAGCCCGTTCCCGGCCTGTACGCCGCGGGCGAGGCGAGCGGCTTCGGCGGCGGCGGCATCCACGGCTATCGCGCCCTCGAGGGCACTTTCGTCGGCGGATGCCTCTTCTCGGGGCGGGTCGCCGGGCGCGCGGCGGCGGCCGTGTGACCGCGAGGGCCGGGCTCAGTTCGCGGACGATCCCGTACGACGCACGGGCGTGAGTCCGGTCGCCACCGGTCCGCGCACCAGCACGTGCCCCCGGCTGAGGCTCACACGCGTCCATGGTCCGCTCGCGAAGACCCGAGCGGTCTCGCCGCCGCTGATGAAGCCCAGGCTCAGTGCTGCGAAAGCGACGCCGAGCGGCAGACCGCCCAGCTCGTCGTCGGGCGCACCCCACACGGCTGCGCGGACGGTGCGCACCACGTCCTCGCCGGCATCCGTCGGCACCGTGTCGGCGACGCGGGCGATCCCCCCTTGGGCCTTGGCGGCGAGCGTCGAGGCCTCGATGCCGGGCCGCGCGTCCCAGCCGCTGCGCGGCGGGGTGATGCCCGCCCAGGCGGGCGACAGGGCGGTCTCGGGAAGCGAGAGCGCGCGCGGATCATCGGCGGCCGCAGACAGGGCGGATGCCTCGACCACGAGGTCGCACACGAGTTCGGGGTCCGCGTTCAGTGAACGGAGTGCAAGGACGGTCGGGGTCGGATCCCCGAAGCCGCGCGGTGCGAGCGGTGCCGCGGTCATCGCCAGGATCCCGCCGGAGGCCTGCAGTCGCACGCCCTCGACGGTGAAGCGCGCCGCCCGACCCGCGAAGGTGAGGGCGTCGGCGGCGGACTCGGGATCGGCGAGCAACAGGCGCGGTGACATCGCCCTCTAAGCTACCAAGCGGACTTACGGGCGGCCGCCGCCCCGGAGAGGAGCACCGTGGATGCCGAGCCGAACGCCGAGACCGCGCCGGAGAAGGATCCGGTCGCCTCGATGCTGTCGGTCATCGATCTGAGCGCATCCGATGCGCGCACCACGGAGGACATCTTCACCGGCACATCGCAGTCGATGCCACTCGGGCGCGTCTACGGCGGCCAGGTGCTCGCGCAGTCCATCGTCGCCGCATCGCGAACGATCCCCGAGGAGCGCGTCGTGCACTCGATGCACGGATACTTCCTCCGCCCCGGCGACTCGGCGAAGGGCATCACGTTCTCGGTGGACCGCATCCACGACGGCCGCTCGTTCTCGACCCGGCGCACGCAGGCCTTCCAGGAGGGGGTCCCCATCTTCTCGATGATCGCGTCCTTCCAGGACGAGGATCCGGGGCTCGAGCATCAGGAGCCGATGCCGGAAGACGTACCCGCGCCCGAGGACCTCCCCGACATCGAATCGCACCTCGCCGGCCTGCATCCGAGGTCCAAGCGGCTCTTCACCGATCGACCGGTGGATCTGCGGCACGTTCCGGCGCCGATCTATGTCACGGCGGACGCCGAGAAGGCGCCGCGCCAGGCGGTCTGGATGCGCGTTCGTCGCCCGATCCCCGACGATCCCGCGCTTCACCGCGCCGCGCTCGCGTATTTGAGCGACCTGACCATCCAGGAGTCGATCCTGCGCGCACATGGCGTCTCATGGGCGACGCCGGGTCTGAAGGTCGCGAGCCTCGACCACGCCATGTGGTGGCATCGGTTCGGCCGCGCGGACGAATGGATGCTGTACGTCCAGGAGTCCCCGAGCGCCCGCGGTGGCCGGGGCCTGGCGTCAGGACGGATCTACGCCGCCGACGGCACTCTGCTGGCCAGCGTCGCCCAGGAGATCATGGTCCGGGTTCCCGGGGCCGGCGGCGACGCCGGCTGACTCGGTCGGCCGGTCAGCGCCGGTGGGCGCCGGTCAGCGCCGGTGGGCGTAGTGGATCGGCTCGCCGACGTAGGGGCCCCACGCCGCGCGCTCCTCGCCCGTGAGGCGGAGCGGGCGCCCGGTCTCGGCATCCACTTTCACGATGACCGTGGTGGCGCGGGCGTACAGCGTTCGACCGCCGGCAGCGGACGGGACCGGGCTGTAGACCTCGTAGCAGACCTCTATGCTCGACCCGCCCAGCTTGCCGAACCACATCTGCACGTCGAGCGGATGCCGCTGATACGGGACGGGCGCCAGGTACTCGATCTCCTGCCGGGCGATGAGCGTCAGCATCCCGCTGAAGATGCTCGAGTCCAGCACCGCCGTCGACGGCGCGTCCTCGCCAGGCTCGGGGAGCCAGAACGCCCGCACGCGGGCCTCTTCGAGCAGCTTCAGCATCGACGTGTTGTTGACGTGGTTGAACGCGTCGAGGTCTCCCCATCGCAGGTGGACGGGGATGTGCAGGCGGCGGTCGCCGGCCGCGGCTGCGACCGCCGCGTCGCCCATCTCAGTCACGCGTGAGCTTGCGGTACGCGGTGCGGTGGGGACGCGCCGCCTCCGCGCCCAGACGCTCGACCTTGTTCGCCTCGTACGCCTCGAAGTTCCCCTCGAACCAGTACCACTGGTCGGGGTTCTCGTCGGTGCCTTCGTAGGCGAGGATGTGGGTCGCGATGCGGTCGAGGAACCAGCGGTCGTGCGTGATGACCACCGCACACCCGGGGAACTCGAGCAGCGCGTTCTCGAGCGACTGGAGGGTCTCGACGTCGAGGTCGTTCGTCGGCTCGTCGAGGAGCAGCAGGTTGCCGCCCTCCTTGAGCGTGAGCGCGAGGTTGAGGCGGTTGCGCTCGCCGCCGGAGAGCACTCCGGCCTTCTTCTGCTGATCAGGACCCTTGAATCCGAACTTCGACACATAGGCGCGCGAGGGGATCTCGGTCTTGCCGACCGTGATGATGTCGAGCCCGTCCGACACGACCTCCCACAGCGTCTTGTTGGGGTCGATGCTGGACCGCGACTGGTCGACGTAGCTGATCTTGACCGTCTCGCCCACCTTGAGGTCGCCGCCGTCGAGGGGCTCGAGTCCCACGATGGTCTTGAAGAGCGTCGTCTTGCCCACGCCGTTTGGGCCGATGACTCCGACGATGCCGTTGGGCGGGAGCGTGAAGCTCAGCCCGTCGATGAGCGAGCGGCCGTCGAAGCCCTTCTGCAGCTTCTTCGCCTCGATCACGACGCTGCCCAGGCGCGGCCCGGGCGGGATCGTGATCTCCTCGAAGTCGAGCTTGCGCGTGCGATCGGCCTCGGCCGCCATCTCCTCGTAGCGCGCGAGACGCGCCTTCGACTTGGCCTGGCGCCCCTTCTGGTTCGAGCGCACCCAGTCCAGCTCCTCAGCGAGGCGCTTGGCGAGCTTGGCGTCCTTCTTGCCCTGGATGGCGAGCCGCTCGGACTTCTTCTCCAGGTAGGTCGAGTAGTTGCCCTCATAGCCGATCAGGCGCCCGCGGTCGACCTCGGCGATCCATTCCGCAACGTTGTCGAGGAAGTACCGGTCGTGTGTGATCGCGATGACGGCGCCGGCGTACTTCTGCAGGTGCTGCTCGAGCCACAGCACGCTCTCGGCGTCGAGGTGGTTCGTGGGCTCGTCGAGCAGCAGCAGGTCGGGCTTCTGCAGCAGGAGCTTGGTCAGCGCGACACGGCGCTTCTCACCACCCGAGAGCGGGCCGATCTGGGCGTCGCCCGGAGGCGTGCGCAGCGCGTCCATCGCCTGCTCGAGCTGGGAGTCGAGATCCCAGGCGTCCGCGGCGTCGATCTCTTCCTGCAGCACGCCCATCTCGGCGAGCAGTGCGTCGAAGTCGGCGTCGGGGTCTGCCATGAGCCCCGAGATCTCGTTGAACCGGTCGACCTTCGCCTTGATCGCGATGCCGTCCTGGATGTTCTCGAGGACCGTCTTGGTCTCGTCGAGCTCGGGCTCCTGCATCAGGATGCCGACCGTGAACCCGGGGCTCAGCTTCGCCTCACCGTTGGACGGCGTGTCGAGCCCGGCCATGATCTTCAGGATCGTCGACTTTCCGGCGCCGTTGGGGCCGACCATGCCGATCTTCGCGCCGGGGAGGAACGCCATCGTGACGTCGTCGAGGATCAGCTTGTCGCCGACGGCCTTACGGGCGCGGACCATCGAGTAGATGTACTCAGCCATGCGGGTTTCTGCTCTCTTTGGACTTCAGACGTCAGCGTCCCAGCCTACCGGGCGACGCGACGAGCGGCGTGAGCCGACTCGCGTCCGTCCTGGTGTGAGCGGCGGGCTGACCTCACCAGTCGATGGGCCGCGTCTGCCCGACGAGGCAGGTCCCCTCGGCGAGCACCGGCACCACGACGGTGACCGGGTCACCCGTCGCCGGGCCCACCTGGCCGATCAGGCACTGATCGTTCCAGCGCACCGAGAACTGGATGCTCTCGGCGGGATTGCCCACGGTCGATTGATCCTGGGTCACCTGCATCGCGGCTTTGTCGAACCCTGCCGCAGCGAGCGCGTCGATGTACGCCCGCCCCGTCACCCGGGCGTCCGTCGCCCACACCGCAGCAGTGACCGACGAGAACAGCGGGAGGTTGTCCTCCGCGGTTCCGTCCGGCACGAGCGCGGGCGCGGCCGGTGTCGTCGGCGTTGCGCTCGGGCTCGGCGCGCCGTCGGTGGCGGTCGCGGTGGGGGTCGGCGTCGACCGCGGGTCGCCGGGGCTGCACGCCGTGAGCACCCCGACGAGCGCGGCGGTCAGGATCACCCGCGCGGCGCGCCGTGAACGCAGATCGAAGCGAGCGCGGGGCGGGAGGTCTCGGGCCACGGGGAGAGTTTAGGGCCGCCGGCCCCGCGCACGCTGAATGCCTCAGAAGGGCGCCTCGATGCCGTCCGTCGACGAGTCCCCGCTCGCCCCGACTGCGACGAGCATCGGCCTCGCGGCCGGTTCGACCTCGCCCGCGGGCCCGCCATCGATTCCGGGGGCCGCCCACACGTCGCCGCCCGCCGGAGCCGGCCGCGCCTGGGCGGCGTCGATCGCAGCGCCGCGGGAATCCTTCACGAACGTCGTCGTCCCCCAGAGCAGGTCGTGTCCGATCGCCTCGGCGTCGATCTCGATCGCCGTGCCACGCCGCGTCCCGTTGTCCCATTCCCGCAGCCGGAGGCGGCCCGTGAGGATCACCCGATCTCCCTTCTGCAATGACTGGTAGGCGTGGTCGGCGAGCGAACGGAACACCGACACGGTGTACCAGTTCGTCCCGGCGTCGGTCCACGCCTCCGTTTCGCGGTCGTAGCGGCGCTGACCGCTCGCGACCCGGAAGGTGGTGATCGGCACCCCGGCCGGCGTCCGTTTCAGCTCCGGAGGTGTCGCCACATTGCCGGTGATCGTGATGTTGTCGCCTCTGTCGCTCATCGCTCATCCTCTCTGTCACCCGAGGACCCTCCTCGGTCCTGCCGGCGCCCCGTGCCCGAGGACGCCGGCAGTGGATCCAGACTCGCCGCCCCGATGCGCTCGACGTGCGGCGTGCGGGCGATCTGTGGACAGCGGCACTGTGCGCTCGGCTGGGGAGGAAACGCCGGAGGACATCGCCGCTCTGAATGTCGGCGGTCGTAGCTATGTTCGACAGCGAAGGAGGCATCATGTCCACTCCCGTCGAAACCCGCACATCTGGCGCTCCGCTGCTCAGGTCGCGGACCAGCATGCGTCTGGTCGCTGCGGCACCTTGCCTGTGGCGGGTGGTGGAACCGGGCGGCCGCGTGATCGGCCATCTCCAAGTAGTCGCACAGGCGGGCGGCGTCCGCTTCCGCGCGCGGCGTTACAGCCCCGCAGCTCACGTCTTCCGTGATCTGGGCGATTTCTGGAACGCGGACGACGCGGTCGAGTGCCTGGCGTTCGCCCGCTGAACCAGGTACAGCGGGCAGGAGCGCCGCCCGGTGGTTCAAATGACGGCGCCGACCTGCTCCCCGAAGGTCGAGGGCGCGCCGGCACGGACCGATGACCAGGCGTCCGCGAGCACGTCTGCGGCGCGCACCATCTCCTCGGGCGGGGCGGTGAACGGCACGCGGAGGTGTCGCTCATGTCCGCCCTCCACGGAGAAGCGCGGCCCGGCGCTCAGCAGCACGCCGCGCGCCCGCGCCTCGAGGACCAGCGCGGAACTGAGCGGCGCACCCAGCTCGATCCAGAGTGAGACGCCACCGTGCACTTCAGGGACGTCCCACCCGGGCAGACGCTCCCCCAGCGCGCGTACCAGCGCGTCGCGACCCGATCGCAGCAGTTCCGATCGCTGCCGGACGATGTCGTCGAACTGCGAGTGCAGCCGGGTGGCGATCGCCTGCTCGAACTCGGGCGTGCCGAGGTCGTGCGCCGGCCGCGCCGCGACCAGCCTGCGGATCAGGTCGCCGTCGGCGCGCACCCATCCGAGCCGCAGCCCGCCCCACACCGTCTTGCCCAGGGAGCCGATGCGCACGACCGTCCCGGGCTCGGACGCCGCGAAGCCGGCCGCGAGCGGCCCGCGGTCGATGTCCAGCTCCGCGGTCGTCTCATCGAGGACGAGCACCGATCCCGACCGCTCCCCCGCCGCGAGCATCGCCTCACGCTCTCCGACGCTCATGCTCCGGCCGGTGGGATTCTGGAAGTCGGGCATCAGGTACGCCATCACGGGAAGCGTGCGTGCGAAGGCCTGCTCCGCCCGATCGAGGTCCCAGCCCTCCTCGGTCATGACGGGGACGCCCACCAACCGGGCGCCGGCCCGGCGGAGAGCGTCGGCCGCGTGCGGATAGGTCGGTGTCTCGACCAGCACGCGGTCGCCGCGGCCGATCAGCACGGTCGACACGAGATGGATCGCACTCTGGGCGCCCGTCGTCACGAGCACCTCATCAGGGCGCGTGGGCACCCCGCGTGCGGTGTACCGGTCGGCGATCGCCTCACGCAGCTCGATGCGCCCGAGGACGTCGTACCCCACGCGCGACACCAGCGCCGACGCACCGCCTGCCATCTCAGCCATGATCCCGGCCAATCCCGGCCATGCGGGCGGGCTGGCCTGCTGGAGATCGATCATCCCCTCGCCGGCGTCGGCGCGCCCGGGCTCCCGGCGTCCGAGCGGCAGCGTGACGCTGCCCGATCCGCGCAGACTCGCGATGTGGGCCGTCTCCCGAAGGCTCCGATAGGCCGCCGCCACCGTGCTGCGGCTCACGTGAAGGGCGGACGCCAGCTCACGCTCGGCCGGCAGGGCGGTGCGAGGGGCGAGGCGGTTGTCCAGGCAGAGCAGACGGATGCCGTCCGCCAGCGCTTCGTACGCAGGCTCGCGCGTGCGCCAGCCGCCGAGGGCTGCCGCCAGGGCGCGCGCGGAGATGCGGGAGTCCATGAGGCCAGAGTAGTCGCATTGGACTGGACTCAGCGATCCAATACTGCGATTGGATAGCTCCATGCCGCGCCGAATCATCCAGCTGCTCGTCGGCCTCTTCCTTTACGGAGCGGGTTGCGCCCTGACCGTCGAAGCCGGCCTCGGCGTCGATCCCTGGACCGTCTTCGCTCAGGGGCTCTCCGTCCGCACCGGGATCGGAATCGGCTGGATCACCAATATCGTGGGCTTCTTCGTGCTCCTGCTGTGGATTCCGCTCCGGCAGAAGCCGGGAGCCGGCACGATCGCCAACATCCTCCTGGTCGGCACCAGCATGCAGATCGTCCTCGGTGTCGTCCCGCCGGTATCGGGGTTCGTCGCTCAGTTCGCGACACTGTCGGGCGGGATCGTCCTGGTCGCGTTCGCATCGGGCCTGTACATCGGGGCGCATTTCGGCCCCGGGCCCCGCGACGGACTGATGACAGGCATGCACGCGCGCCTCGGCTGGCCGATCTGGCTGTGCCGTGCACTGGTCGAGGTGTCGGTGCTGATCGCGGGATGGCTCCTCGGCGGCACGGTCGGGATCGGCACGGTGCTGTTCGCGATCCTGATCGGCCCGCTGGTGCACGTCGCACTGCCACTGCTGGACACCCGCAGGCGCACGCGCGTCGCCGCCGAGCGCTCGGCGTGACGCGTCACCCGACGGCGCGCCCGCGACCGGGCGCGCCGTGCGGGTCAGTGCTCGCGGAACATGGGCCAGTCGCTGCCCGGCGTCATGTGCGAGTGCAGTGCGCTCTTCGCGATCTCCATCGTCGGGTATGTACCCGTCGCCTCGCTCGCGCCGGCCATCGTGACCGTGTAGCCGTCGTCATCCTTGCGGATGCTTCCGGCGACGCCCGATGCTCCGTAGGCGACCCAGAGAGGGTGGTGCGTCTGCGTGGTGCTCATCGGTGAACTCCTTTCGATGCCTCCGGTGCTGACGGTACGCCGAGAGACCGTCGTCCGCCAGCGTCCGCGACGGCGTGGTGCGACCCGGTAGTGTGGAAGGACCTTTCCCTCCGTAGCTCAGGGGACAGAGCGAGCGGTTTCTACCCGCCAGGTCGGGGGTTCGAATCCTCCCGGAGGGGCGAACGGGTCCGGCGTGGGAGTCGGCACCCGAGTCCAGGCCCGTGGGATGTCTGGACTAGTGACAAGGATGGAGCACATGGTGGGTGCATCCGAGAACGACCGTCTGGTGTGGATCGACTGCGAGATGACCGGGCTCGACCTGGGCGTGGACGAACTGGTGGAGATCGCTGTGGTCATCACCGACTTCGAGCTGCGCACTCTCGATCCGGGATTCTCCGTCGTGATCAAACCCGACGACTCGGCGCTGGCGAACATGAATGAGTTCGTGACCAATATGCACCGCAGCTCCGGGCTGCTCGACGAGATCCCGCACGGCGTGAGCCTGGCGGACGCCGAGTTCCAGGTCCTCGAATACATCCAGCGGTTCGTCCCGCTCGAAGGCAAGGCCCCTCTCGCCGGCAACACCATCGGCACCGACCGGATGTTCCTGGCGAAGTACATGCCGCGGGTCGACCGGTGGCTCCACTACCGCAACGTCGACGTGTCGAGCATCAAAGAGCTCTCACGCCGCTGGTACCCGCGCGCGTACATCCACGCACCCGCGAAGGACGGCGGTCACCGCGCCCTGGCCGACATCCTCGAGTCGATCCGCGAACTCGCCTACTACCGCCAGGCGGTGTTCGTTCCGGAGCCCGGTCCGACGAGCGACGGCGCGCGCGCAGCCGCTGCCTCCGTCGTGTCGTCGTTTGCTCCGGAGGTGTGAGAGAATCGTCTGGTTGCCCGCGCGAGCGGGAGACGTGGTGGGTATAGCTCAGTTGGTAGAGCACCTGGTTGTGGTCCAGGGGGTCGCGGGTTCAAGTCCCGTTACTCACCCCAAATCGATCGAATGGGGCGCGTCTTACGCGCCCCATTCGCGTAGAAGCGGGGCATCATGATGGAGATGGATGCCGCGACCTTCGAGACGCTCGTGATCGACGAGCTGGATGCGCTCCCGGACGACATGGTCGAGGGGCTCGACAACGTCGTGTTCGTGGTCGAAGACCGACCCGAGGACGGCAGCCTCGACCTTCTGGGACTCTACGACGGCTGGGCGCTGACCGAGCGCGAGCGCTACGGGATCGGCGAGCTGCCCGACCGCATCATCGTGTACCGGGAGCCGCACCTCGCGGTCTGCGACGACGAGGACGAGCTGCGCGACGAGGTGCATACGACGCTGGTGCACGAGATCGCGCACTTCTACGGAATCGATGACGACCGCCTTCACGAGCTGGGGTGGGCATGATGGCAGCGCTCGCCACACCCTCGGTCGACGAGGACATCCACCTCTCCGAACGCGCAGATCCTGCGCGCCCCTGGCAGACCGTCGTCTGGGACGATCCGGTCAACCTCATGAGCTATGTCACGCACGTGTTCCGCGAGTACTTCGGCCTCGCCCGCCCTGACGCCGAGCGCCTCATGCTCGCGGTACACAACGAGGGACATGCCGTCGTCTCTCGCGGCCCCCGCGAGCAGATGGAGTTGCACGCGCAGGCGATGCACGACTACGGCCTGTGGGCCACCGTGAGACAGGAGCCCCGATGAGCGCCCGGATCGTCGTGCTCGAGCTCGCCCGCCTCGAGGCCGCCCATCTCGCGGGCCTGGTCGGCCAGTTTGCCGAACTGCTGCGCGATTCCGCGCCTGACGACGGCGACCCCGCCATCGCCCGGCTGGTGCCGTCGGCCTACTCGGACGACGAGGACGCGGCGCGGGAGTTCCGGGCGTTCACGCAGTCCGACCTGCTCGACCGGCGTGCCTCCGACGCAGGTCTCGTGCTGGCATCCCTGCAGGACGCGGCCGAGATCCCGGAGGACCCCGACGACCCGGCACTGCTGGAGCAGGTGGAGATCAGGCTCGCCCCCGAGACGGCTCAGGCCTGGTTGCGCACCCTCGCCGCCGTCCGCCTGGTGCTCGCCACCCGCCTGGGCGTCGTCGACGAGGACGACCACGAGCACGATGATCCGCGATTCGGCGTCTACGACTGGATCGGGTACCGGCTCGACGGTCTCGTGGCGGCTCTCGACAGCGAGGACTGAACCGCGCTCACGGCACGGCGAACACGAGGGACGCGAGGCTCATCGGATCGTCGCGGGTCACATGCCGCTGCTCCTGACGCGCCCACCGATCCCAGTGAGGACGGTACGTCTCGCCGTCGCGGGCCAGGGCGCGCTCCTTGCGCGACGCCGCCGGCGACTCGAGCCACACCCGCACGTCGGCGAGCCGAGCGGTCGCCGGGGTGAGCACACCGGCACCTTCGACGATGAGCGGCAGAGACGGATCGACGGCATGCGCCTCGGCAGGTTCGCCGACGGTCCAGTCCCACCGCTCCCACACCCCCACCAGTCCCTTGGCGTGCGGCGTCAGGATCAGCTCCCTCGCGCGCTCGACGCCGTCGTCCAGGCCGTCCCAGCCCGGGTAGATCGAGTCGAGCGCCACGAGTTGAACGCGGCCACGCAACGGCCATCGCGCGACGAGCGTGCGTGCCAGCGATGTCTTGCCCGCACCGCTTCGTCCGTCGATGAGCACCACGGGGTTGGATGCGGCGACCTGTGCGACTGCCGCGATGATCCGCTCGACCGCGAACCCGAGCGAACTGCCGACCGCGTCCGGGTTACTTCTTGAGGGTGCGGATGACACGGCTGAGCGCGCGACCGGCGATGAAGACGAACGGAACCGCGACGGTCAGCAGCGCGATGATGTTCGGCTCGAACCGGAGGTCGTCGCCCCGGCGGATGTATGCACCGACCGGGATGGCCCAGCCGCCACCGCCGCCACCGCCGTTCCCCGCCTCGTCAGATCCGCCGCCGAAGCCGGACCACGTCAGCGCCACCGGGATGATGCGGACGCCGTCGACGTCCTGCTGATCGCCGTATGCGCTCTTCACGCCGAAGGACGCGGACTGCTTGCCGAGTTCGAGTGCGATGTTGGGCATGGGTCCAACGTACTCGCCGCCGAGCCGCGCGCACAGCGCGCCGGCGAACTCCGGCGAACCCGCCCGGCCCTGTGCCGGCGTCACCCCTGGTCGCGACGGGGCGGGGGCGGGCTGGAGGGCAGGGTGCCTCCGCCGCGCGTACCGAGCAGCGTCGCGCGGGTGACCGCGCCTCGTCCGAACTTCGCGGTGGCACCGTCGAGCGCGTCCTCGATGCGGCGCCATCCCTCGTCGTCGTCCCACAGCGTCGGCATCGCCGCACCCGCCGGGCGCAGCTTCTCCGCGCGCACGCCGATGAGCCGTACCGGCAGCGCACGATCCACCGACGCGAACAGTTCGTGGGCGGCATCGCCGATGCGCTGCCCGACAGCCGTGGGCTCGGGGAGCGTCTGCGAGCGGGAGATCGTCGTGAAGTCCGCGTAGCGCACCTTGATCGCGACGGTCGACGCCTCCCACCCGCTGCTGCGCAGTCGGGCGCCCACACGATCGGCGAGGCGTCGGAGTTCGGAGCGCAGGATGGCGGTGTCGCCGATGTCTTCGTGGAAGGTCTCCTCGTGCCCCACGCTCTTCTCGACGCGGCTCGTGTCGACCTCGCGCGCGTCGATCCCCCTCGCCAGGTGCCAGATCCGATCCCCCATCGCGACCCCGAGCGCCCGATCCAGCAGCTCGCGGGGCGTGTCGAGCACGTCGGCGATGGTGCGGATGCCGCGTGCCTCGAGCGCTTCGGACGTCTTGGGGCCGACGCCCCAGAGTGCGCGCACCGACCGCGGCGCGAGGAACGCGGCCGTGTCGGCCTCCGCGACGATGAGCAGCCCATCGGGTTTGCTCATCGTCGAGGCCATCTTCGCGACGTGCTTGGTCGCTGCGACACCCACGCTGCACGTGAGGCCGGTCTCGTCGAGGACGCGGCGGCGCAGCATCCGAGCGATCTCTCCGGGACTCCCCCACAGCCGGCGCGCTCCCCGCACATCGAGGAACGCCTCGTCGATCGAGAGCGGCTCGACCAGGGGGGTGACGTCGCGGAAGATGCGCATGACCTGCGCCGACGTCTCGAGATACCGGTCGAAATGAGGGGGGACGACGATCGCGTGCGGACACAGTCGGAGTGCCTGGCCGACCGGCATGGCCGAACGCACGCCGAAGCGGCGGGCCTCGTAGGACGCGCTGGACACGACCGAGCGGCTCTCGGGCGCGCCGATGATGATCGCCTTACCGCGCAGCGACGGATCGTCCAGCTGCTCGACCGACGCGTAGAAGGCGTCCATATCGACGTGCAGGATGCCGGCGCCACTGTCGTCAGCACCCTCTGGTGAGACGACACGGCCAGTCCCGTCGCCACGCCCCATGGCCCGATCCTTCCACCGATCTCCGACATCGAGAGCGAGAGGGCGGATCCCGGTCGGAATCCGCCCTCTCCGAGCAACACGGGTGCTCGCGCACCCTCAGCCGCTACGCGCCGGTCGAGCCGGCCCGCTCGAGCACGAGCTCGCGCACGCGCGCGGCGTCCGCCTGGCCCTTCATCGCCTTCATGACCGCTCCGATGACGGCGCCCGCCGCCTGCACCTTGCCGTCGCGGATCTTCTCGAGCACATCGGGCTGAGCAGCCAACGCCTCGTCGATCGCCGCGATGAGCGCGCCGTCGTCCGAGACCACCGCGAGGCCGCGGGCATCGACGATCTCCTGCGGCGTGCCCTCACCGGCGATCATGCCTTCGAGCACCTGACGCGCGAGCTTGTCGGTGAGCGTTCCCGCGTCGACCAGCGCCTGCAGCGCGGCCACGTCCGCAGGCGTGGCGAGCTCAGCGGGCTCACGCCCCTCGGCGTTCGCGATGCGCAGCAGCTCACCCGTCCACCACTTGCGCGCCGCCGCGGGCGACGTGCCTGCGGCGATCGTCGCCTCGACCTCGGCGAGAAGGCCGGCGTTCACGACGCCCTGGAACTCGATGTCGGCGAACCCCCAGTCCGCCTTGAGACGGCGGCGGCGGGCTGCCGGCGGTTCGGGCAGCGCGGCGCGCAGCTGCTCGATCAGCTCGACGGACGGCGCCACCGGCAGCAGGTCGGGCTCGGGGAAGTAGCGGTAGTCGTCCGCGTCGGACTTGGGACGACCGGGCGACGTGGTGCCGGTGTCCTCGTGCCAGTGGCGCGTCTCCTGGGTGATCGTCCCGCCTGCGGCGAGGATGGCGGCCTGACGCTGGATCTCGTACCGGACGGCGCGCTCGACCGAGCGCATCGAGTTGACGTTCTTCGTCTCGGTGCGCGTGCCGAGCTTCTCCTGGCCTCGGGGGCGCAGCGAGACGTTGGCGTCGCAGCGGAGGTTGCCCCGCTCCATGCGCGCCTCCGAGATGCCCAGTGCGATCACGATGTCGCGGATCGTCGCGACGTACGCCTTCGCGATCTCGGGCGCGCGGTGCTCGGCGCCGAAGATCGGCTTGGTGACGATCTCGACGAGCGGCACGCCGGCGCGGTTGTAGTCGACCAGCGAGTACTCGGCACCCTGGATGCGACCGGTCGAGCCGCCGACGTGCGTGAGCTTGCCGGCATCCTCCTCCATGTGCGCGCGCTCGATCGGCACGGTGATGATCTCGCCGTCGGCGAGCTCGATGTCGACCGAGCCCTCGAAGGCGATGGGCTCGTCGTACTGCGAGATCTGGTAGTTCTTGCCCAGGTCGGGGTAGAAGTAGTTCTTCCGCGCGAACCGGCTCGACGGCGCGATCGAGCAGCCGAGGGCAAGGCCCAGGCTGATCGAATACCGCACCGCGGTCTCGTTGACGACGGGGAGCGCGCCCGGCAGTCCCATGTCGACGGGAGCGACGAGCGTGTTCGGCTCGGCACCGTGGTTCGCGTCGTTCGCCGGGTTGGCCGCCGCCGAGAACATCTTGGTCTCGGTGTTGAGCTCGACGTGCACCTCGAACCCGAGCACCGGCTCGTAGAGCTCCAGCGCCTTGTCGAAGTCCATCAGCTTGTCCTTCGCCATCAGCGGGCACCTCCGTTCGCGCCGAGCGCCGGCGCCCTGTCGAGGAGCGGGCCGCCCCACGAGTCGACGAGCAGGGACTCCAGCGCCGCACCGACGCGGTACAGGCGAGCGTCCTCGTGGGCCGGAGCGAGGAACTGGATGCCCACCGGCAGGCCGTCCTCGGACGCCAGGCCGGACGGGATCGAGATTCCGGGCACGCCCGCGAGGTTCGCCGGGATGGTCGTCACGTCGTTGAGGTACATCTGCAGCGGGTCGTCGATCTTCTCGCCGAGCTTGAACGCCGTGGTGGGCGCCGAGGGCGTCGCGATGACATCCACCGTCGAGAACGCGTCCGCGAAGTCCCGCTGGATGAGCGTGCGCACCTTCTGGGCCGATCCGTAGTAGGCGTCGTAGTAGCCCGCCGAGAGAGCGTAGGTGCCGAGGATGATGCGGCGCTTCACCTCGTCGCCGAAGCCGGCGTCGCGGGTCTTGGCCATGACGTCCTCCACGGTGCCGCCGGGAACGTCGACGCGCAGTCCGAAGCGGACCGAGTCGAACTTCGCCAGATTGCTGGATGCCTCGGCCGGGAGGATCAGGTAGTACGCGGCGACGCCGTACTCGAAGTGCGGCGCACTGACCTCGACGATCTCGGCGCCCTGAGCCTCCATCGCGGCGAGGGCCGCGCGGAAGGACTCCGACACGCCGGCCTGGAAGCCGCTGTCGGGGAGCTCGCGGATCACGCCGACCTTGAGGCCCTTGAGCACCTCGCCGGTAGCGCCCTCGCGGGAGGCGGCCGCGAACGACGGCCAGTCGTGGGCCAGCGACGTGGAGTCGTGCGGGTCGTGCCCGCCGATCACGTCGTGGAGGAGGCCGGCGTCGAGCACCGTGCGCGTGACGGGGCCGACCTGGTCCAGACTCGAGGCCAGCGCGATCGCGCCGTATCGGCTGACGCCGCCGTAGGTCGGCTTGATGCCCACGGTGCCGGTGACGTGCGCGGGCTGGCGGATGGACCCGCCGGTGTCGGAGCCGAGGGCGAGCGGGGCTTCGAAGGCCGCGACCGCGGCGGCCGAGCCGCCGCCCGAACCGCCGGGGATACGCGAGAGGTCCCAGGGGTTGCGTGTCGGACCGTACGCCGAGTGCTCGGTCGACGAGCCCATCGCGAACTCGTCCATGTTGGTCTTGCCGAGCGGCACGAGGCCGGCGGCGCGCGAACGCGCGACGACGGTCGCGTCGTACGGCGACATGTAGCCCTCGAGGATCTTCGAGCCGCTGGTCGACGGCATGTCCGTCGTGACCAGCACGTCCTTGATCGCGAGGGGGACGCCGGCCAGCGGGCCGAGGTCGTCGCCGGCTGCGCGCCGGCGGTCGATGTCGGCAGCCACGTCCAGCGCGTGCTCACTGACGTGCAGGAAGGCGTGCACATCGGCATCGACGGCGGCGATGCGGTCGAGGTGGGCCTGCGTGGCCTCCACGCTCGACACCTCGCCGGCGGAGAGCTTGGCTGCGAGCGCGGCGGCGCTCAGCTTCGTGAGATCGGTCACGTCGGGCCCCTTACTGCTCTTCGCCGAGGATCGCGGTCACGCGGAATCGGCCGTCCGCGGAATCCGGTGCGTTCTGCAGCACCTGTGCGGGCGTCAGCAGATCGCCGGGCACGTCCGACCGGAAGACGTTCTCGAGGGCGATCGGGTGACTGGTGGCGGGGACGTCGGGCGTGGCGACTTCGGAGACCTTGGCGATGTTGTCGACGATCGCGTCGAGCTGGCCGGTGAGGCGCTCGACCTCTCCGTCGCTCAGCTGGATCCGGGCGAGCACACCGAGATGGCGCACGAGATCGGGGGTGATTTCAGACACCACACAAGACTACCGGGGCCGCGCCCATGGCCCCGGGCGTCCCCGGCGTAGGCTGTGCCCGTGACGACCTACGACCCGCCGCGCCCCTGGATCGCCAGCTATGCCGAAGGGGTTCCGGAGGACCTCGCCCCCGTGACCGGCTCGCTCGTCGACATCGTCGATGCGTCGGCACGCGATTACCCGGATGCTGCGGCCCTGCAGTTCTTCGGACGCGAGACGTCCTACCGGTCGCTGCACGAGCAGATCGAGCGCGCGGCGGCAGGACTTCGTGGCCTCGGGGTGAAGGCCGGCGACCCGGTCGCGATCGTGCTGCCGAACTGTCCGCAGCACATCGTCGCGTTCTACGCGATCCTGCGCCTGGGCGCGGTCGTGATCGAGCACAACCCGCTCTACACGCCGCGGGAACTGCGCAAGCAGTTCGAGGACCACGGCGCGAAGCACGCGATCGTCTGGACCAAGGTCGTCGCGACCGTGCAGGACTTCCCCGCAGACCTCGACGTGACGAATCTCATCTCCGTCGACGTGATCACGGCGATGCCGTTCGGCACCCGCCTGGCCCTCAAGCTTCCCATCGCCAAAGCCCGCGAGGCGCGGGAGGCGCTGACCGAGCGGGTCTCGGGGACGGTGACATGGGAGAAGGTCGTCGGGTCGCCGGCGCTGCCGGCATCTCATCCGCGCCCCGGCACCGACGATCTCGCGCTCATCCAGTACACGAGCGGAACCACCGGCACTCCGAAGGGTGCCTCGCTCACGCATCGGAACCTGCTCTCGAACGCGGCGCAGGCGCGCGCATGGGTGCCGTCGATCGTCCGCGGAGACGGATGCATCGTCTACGCGGTCCTGCCGATGTTCCACGCCTACGGGCTCACCCTGTGCCTGACGTTCGCGATGTCGATGGGCGCGCGCCTGGTGCTCTTCCCCCGCTTCGACCCCGACATGGTGCTCGACGTGACGAAGAAGCATCCCGCCACCTTCCTCCCGCTCGTCCCGCCGATCGCCGATCGCCTCCTCAAGGCCGCGCGTGAGAAGGGCGTGTCGCTCACGGGCACCGAGGTCGCGATCTCAGGCGCCATGGCGCTCCCGCATGAGCTCGTGGTGCCCTTCGAGGCGGCGTCCGGTGGGTTCCTGGTCGAGGGTTACGGGCTCAGCGAGTGCTCGCCGGTTCTGATGGCGAACCCGGTCGCCGACAACCGGGTCCCGGGGACGGTCGGTCTGCCGCTGCCGGGCACCGAGTGCCGCGTCGTCGACCCGGACGACCCGACGCAGGATGTGCCCGCCGGCGAGCGGGGTGAGCTGGTCGTGCGCGGCCCGCAGGTGTTCAGCGGCTACTACGGCAAGCCCGAAGAGACCGAGGCGGTGTTCACCGAGGGCTGGTTCCGCACCGGCGACATCGTCACGATCGACGACGCCGGGTTCGTGCGGATCGTCGACCGGATCAAGGAGCTGATCATCACGGGCGGCTTCAACGTGGCGCCCACCGAGGTCGAGAACGCGCTTCGCCAGTACCCGCAGGTGGAGGACGCCGCTGTCGTCGGACTCCCGAGCGAACGCTCCGGCGAGGAGGTCGTCGCCGCGATCGTGGTCGCCCCGGGCCAGGAGATCGACGTCGAAGCCGTGCGTGACTTCGCACGGGGCATCCTCACGCCCTACAAGGTGCCGCGACGCATCTACGTGGTCGACGAGCTGCCGAAGTCCCTGATCGGCAAGGTGCTGCGCCGCCAGGTGCGCGACCGCCTGCTCGCGCTGAACACGGGAGCCTGACGGCTCAGTCCTCGAGGCCGTCGCGCGCGACGGCGATCCGATAGGGATGCAGGGACGCGACGAAGACGCCGGCCGCCACCGCGGGGTCGGAGTTCATCACCTCGCGCGCCGCGCGCTCGTCGTCTGCCTCGAAGATCGCGATGCCGAAAGCGCTCTCGGTCTCCTGTGTCCGCCCCGCGATGACCAGCACACCGCGCTCGCGCAACGAGACCAGGTAGGCGAAATGCTCGCCCACGATGCGCTGTTCGTCGGGCGTCGCATGGGCGACCATCTCGGGCCGGGAGGGGACGATGCGATAGAGCCACTGCGCCATGCCGTCATCATCTCAGCCGTCGCCGGCTGATGCATGGGCCGGCCCAGGCGCTGTCAGCCTGCGTCGGGCAGGAGCGCGTCGAGGGCCTCGGGCCCCTGCGTCACGAGGATGTGGAACTGTGCGGCGTCGAGGATGCGGATGCCGAGCTCCTCCGCTTTCGTGAGCTTCGATCCGGCACCCGGGCCGGCCGCGACGAAGTCGGTCTTCTTCGACACGCTCGATGCGGCCTTGCCGCCGGCCTGGAGAATGGCCTCCTGCGCCCCCTCACGGCTGTAGCCGTCGAGTGAACCGGTCGCCACGACGGTGAGGCCGTCGAGCACACCCCCGGTGCTGACGGCCGCTCCAGGACCGGGGTGGCCGGGCGTGGCGAGCTGGGCGCCTGCCGCCGCCCACCGATCGACGATGTCGCGGTGCCAGTCCACTTCGAACCACTCGCTCAGCGAATCGGCGATGATCCCACCCACGCCCTCGACCGCGGCGAGGTCGTCGCGGGATGCCTCACGGATCGCCGCGACCGAGCCGAACCACTGGGCCAGCGCCCGCGCCGCCACCGGACCGACGTGGCGGATGTTGAGAGCCACCAGGAAACGCCACAGCTCTTTGGACTTCGCGCGCTCCAGCTGATCGATGAGCGTGAGGGCCTGCGCCGACGGCTGCGCGTCGATGATGCCGGCTTTCCTCTCGGCGGGTGTGGGATTGCGCCGGAAGGGCGCTCGCCGAACGACCTCGCCGGACTTCTCGTCGACGCGTGGCTCGCCGGTCTCGGCGTCGCGCACGACCACCTCGATCGGCACCAGCTGCTCGACCGTGAGCTCGAACAGCGTCGCCTCGGTCTGGAGAGGAGGCACTTCGGGCACCGACGGCTGCGTGAGGGCGGCCGCGGTCACCTCGCCGAGCGCCTCGATGTCGAGCGCACCGCGCGAGCCGATGTGCTCGACGCGGCCACGCACCTGGGCCGGGCAGGCCCGCGTGTTGGGGCAGCGCAGGTCGATGTCACCCTCCTTCGCCGGGGCGAGCGGGAAGCCGCACTCCGGGCAGTCGGCGGGCATGACGAACTCGCGCTCGGTGCCGTCGCGGAGCTCGACCACGGGACCGAGGATCTCGGGGATCACATCGCCGGCCTTGCGCAGCACGACCGTGTCGCCGATGAGCACACCCTTCGCGCGAACGACGTCCTGATTGTGGAGGGTCGCCTGACGCACCACCGACCCGGCGACGCGCGCCGGAGCCATCACGGCGAACGGCGTGGCGCGACCCGTACGGCCGACCGACACGACGATGTCGAGCAGCTTCGTGTTCACCTGCTCGGGCGGGTATTTGTACGCGATCGCCCACCGCGGAGCACGGCTGGTCGCGCCGAGCTCGTCGTGCAGCGCGAGCTCGTCGACCTTGACGACGACGCCGTCGATCTCGTGCTCGACGTCGTGGCGGTGCTCGCCGTAATGTGCGACGAAATCGAGCACACCGTCGATGCCGTCGGCCGTGCGGAAGTACGGACTGGTCGGAAGTCCCCACTCGGCGAGGAGCCCGTACGTCTCGCTCTGCGATTCCACCGGTGGGCGACTCCACGCGCCGATGCCGTGGACGAAGAGGCGGAGCGAATCGAGCCGGGCCTGTCCGGCCTCGCGTTCCAGGCCGTCCTTCTTGTCGAGCTGCTGGCGGAGGCCGCCCGACGCGGCATTGCGCGGGTTCGCGAACGACGGGAAACGCCGCTCCGCGCTCAGTCGCGCCTTGGCCTCGTCGAACGTGCGTCCGCGGGCGCGCGTCTCTTCGACGGCGCGATCGCGCATGTCGGCCTGCAGCGCGTTCAGCGCCTCGAAGGCCGCGACCGGGATGAACACCTCGCCACGCACCTCGACGAGGTCGGGGTGTCCGCTGCCCTCGAGCCGCTGCGGGATCCCCGCCACCCGGATCGCATTGATCGTGACATCCTCACCGGTGCGGCCGTCGCCGCGCGTCGCCGCCGAGGTCAGGACGCCCCGCTCGTAGCGCAGGCTGATCGCGAGTCCGTCGATCTTGAGCTCGGTGAGCCACCGCACTTTGCGGCCGGCCGCCGTCTCGGCCTTCGCGCACCAGTCCCGCAGCTCGTCGAGGCTGAACACGTTGTCGAGGCTCAGCATGCGCTCTGCATGCTCGACCGGGGCGAACATCGAGCTCTCAGCCGCGCCGACGGTCTGTGTCGGCGAGTCCTGGCCCTGGAGTTCGGGGTGCAGCCGCTCGAGCTCTTCGAGCCGGTGCATCCACCCGTCGTAGGTCGCATCGTCGACGAGTTCGGCGTTGCGGCCGTAGTACGCGTCGCGGGCGTCGATGATGCGGTCGGTCAGCTCCTGCGCCTCGGCGCGCGAGGCCTCCAGACCGGAGTCGGCGGGGAGGGGCGCCGCCGCATCGAGCGGGGCGGAGGCTGGCGTACCGAGGTCATCCGTCACCGCATCAGTCTAGGAGCGGGGTCGGACACCGCCAGGGCGCAGGCGCCCCCAGAACCGCGCGGCGCGGCATCCGTTCTGGTCTATGCGTCGACCGGAACGGCCGAGACCGTGCGATCGATCGTGAACTGCCCGATCACGCGCGTGCCGTCGTACAGCACGGCCGTCTGACCCGGAGCGACGCCGTCGAACGGCTCCTCGGGAACCACCGTCAGCAGGCCGCCCGCGAGCGTCGCGGTCGCCGGCACGGGGTCCGCGTGGGCGCGGATCTGCACATGGCAGGCGAACGCGCCGGCGGGCTGAGGACGCCCGGCCCAGGAGTACCGCTCCCCCGCGATCTCAGCGGTGGCGAGGGCTTCTTTCGGACCGACGACGACGGTGTTGGACACCGGTCGCACCTCGAGCACGAAGCGCGGCTTGCCATCGGGCGCGGGAACGCCGAGCTGAAGGCCGCGGCGCTGGCCGACGGTGAAGGCATGCGCGCCGTCGTGCGCTCCCACGACCGTGCCGGCTCGGTCGACGATGTCACCGCGCTCCGCGCCGACCTTCTCGGCGAGCCAGCCGCGCGTGTCGCCGTCGGGGATGAAGCAGATGTCATGGCTGTCGGGCTTGTGCGCGACGGTCAGTCCGCGTTCCTCGGCCTCGGCGCGCACCAGGGCCTTCGACGGTGTCGCACCCAGGGGGAAATACGTGTGGGCGAGCTGCTCGGCATTCAGGACGCCGAGCACGTAGGACTGGTCCTTCGCGGCATCCGAGGCCCGGTGCAGTTCGAGACCCTCCGGGCCGTCGACCAGCGTGGCGTAATGCCCCGTGCACACCGCGTCGAAGCCGAGCTCGATCGCGCGCTCCAGGAGCGCGGCGAACTTGATCTTCTCGTTGCACCGCATGCACGGGTTCGGCGTGCGTCCGGCGCGGTACTCGGCCACGAAGTCGTCGATGACGTCGTCACGGAACCGCTCGGAGAAGTCCCACACGTAGAAGGGGATGCCGAGGCGGTCGGCGGCCCGGCGCGCGTCCATGGCGTCCTCGATCGTGCAGCAGCCGCGGCTGCCGGTGCGCAGCGTGCCGCCCGCCCGTGAGAGCGCCAGATGCACGCCGACGACCTCGTGCCCCGCCTCGACGGCCCGGGCGGCCGCGACGGCGGAGTCCACTCCACCGCTCATGGCCGCAAGGATCCGCATGGGTCCAGTCTACGAAACCCTGCCTGACCGCGGCCCGGACGCCGCTCGCGCGCGCTCGACGACGTCGGGAAGCACCGCGAGCACGGCATCGACATCGGAGTCGGTCGTGGTGCGCCCCAGCGTCACCCGCAGCACCTGGCGCGCTTCGGCATCGGTCCGACCCATCGCGAGCACGACGTGCGACGGCTCCGGCACTCCCGCCTGACACGCCGATCCCGTGGACACCTCGACTCCCGCCATGTCGAGGAGGAAGAGCAGTGTCTCGCCCGACGCCCCGGGGAAGAGCAGGTGAGCGTTCCCGGGGACGCGGTCGATCGGGTCTCCGAGCAGCTCGGCATCGAGGATGGAGCTCAGGATGCCGCGCACCAGCCGTTCCCGCAGGACCGCCAGCCGTCCCGCCTCCGACACCCGTTCCGCCTCCGCCAGTTCGGCGGCGACCGCGAAGGCGACGGCGCCGGGCACGTCCTGCGTGCCGGCGCGCAGTCTCCGCTGCTGACCGCCGCCGTGCAGGAGGGCGGTGAGCTCCGCGCCGCGCGCGACCACGAGCGCGCCGACGCCAGTCGGACCGCCGATCTTGTGCGCGGACACGCTCATGGCTGCGAGCCCGGCGCGGCCACGGGCATCACCTCGCCAGTCGCGGAAGGACACCGGCACGTGACCGAACGCCGCCACCGCGTCGAGGTGCAGCGGCACGCCCGCCGCCGCGGCCGCGCCCGACAGCGCGGCACCATCGTTCACCGTGCCGGCCTCGTTGTTCGCCACGAGCGCGGTGGCCAGAGCTGCGCCCGACAGCGCCGCGGCGAACTCGTCGAGGCGGATGCGAGCAGCGTCGTCGATGCCGACGTGCCGGAGGTGCGCCCCCTGCGCCTCGAGCCATTCGACCGCGTCGAGGGTGGCGTGGTGCTCGCCGTCCGGCAGCGCCACGGCGTCGGAATCGGGTCGGCGCGCCCACCACAGGCCCTTCACCGCGAGGTTGACGGCCTCGGTGCCGCCCGAGGTGAACACGATCTCGATCGGGTCGGCATCCACCACCGCGGCGAGGCGCTCGCGCGCCTCCTCCAGCACGCGTCGCGCATGCTGGCCCGCGCCGTGGATGGACGAGGCGTTGCCCACCGTCGTCGCGGCGCCGACCCACGCGTCCCGCGCCTCCGGTCGCAGCGGCGCGGTCGCGGCGTGATCGAGATAGATCCGCGCGTCGCTCATGACCGGTCGGCCTCCTTCGCGATCGGAGTGGCGGGCTGCTGCATCCGAGTTCCGTGTCCGGCAGGACCCGGTGTCGTAACACCGCCGACTCGGACCATGGTTATGGTAGTCCGCATGATCAGCCCGGTCTCCGTGATCTCGCCCCCGGACGCGGATCTGCTCGATCCCCAGCTCGATGGACTCGGCGTCGTGCTGCTCGACGGGCACGCACGCCTGCGCGTCTGGTCGGACGCGGCGGACGCGATCGACCTCGTCGTCTTCGACGACACCGACCTCGACTGGATCACCGCGATCGAGCCTCTGGTCGCGATCGGCGGCGGCGTCTGGGAGATCACGACGCCGCTCCTGCGCCCCGGCACGCGATACGCGATCCGCGTCGACGGGCCGCAGGCCCCCGGCAACACCTTCAACCGCGGCACGCTCCTGCTCGAGCCGTACTCCCGCGGCCTGGTCCGCACCGGGTACGACGGCTGGCGCTCGGAGGTCGTCGACGGATCGTTCGACTGGGGCGGCGTCGCGAAGCCGGCGATCCCGATGGACCGCACCGTGCTGTACGAGGGCCACCTCAAGGGCCTGTCGAAGCGGCATCCCGACGTCCCGGGCGCCCTCCGCGGCACGTACGCCGGCCTCGCCCACCCGGCCATGGTGCAGCATTTCCTCGACCTCGGCGTCACCAGCATCGAACTGCTGCCGATTCACGCGTTCACGACCGAACCACGGCTGCTCCAGCACGGACTCACCAACTACTGGGGTTACAACTCGCTGAACTTCTTCACCCCGCACGCCGACTACGCCACCGAGGATGCACGTCGGCAGGGCCCCGAAGCGGTCCTGCGCGAGTTCAAGGGCATGGTGAAGCTGCTGCACGAGGCGGGGCTGGAGGTGATCCTCGATGTCGTCTACAACCACACGGCCGAGGAGGGCATCGGCGGTCCGCGCTCGAGTCTGCGCGGCATCGACAACCGCGCCTATTACCGCCAGCAGGAGGACGGCGCGTACATCGACGTCACCGGCTGCGGCAACTCGGTGAACACGTCGACGGATGCTGCGGCCCGCCTGGTGCTGGACTCGCTGCGCTACTGGGCGAACGAGGTCCAGATCGACGGCTTCCGCTTCGACCTCGCCGCGACGCTCGGACGCGACGCGGGGCACGTGTTCACCCCGGAGCATCCGCTGCTGCGCACCATCCTCGACGACCCCGCGCTCGCCGGCGTCAAGATGATCGCCGAGCCGTGGGACGTGGGCATGGGCGGCTGGCAGACCGGCAACTTCGGCGAAGGCTGGAGCGAATGGAACGACCGCTACCGGGACCGCGTCCGCAACTTCTGGCTGAGCGACGTCGACTACGCCCGCCGTGCCTCGACCTCCCCGGTCGGCATCGGCGGGTTCGCGAACCGCCTCGCCGGTTCCGCGAACACCTTCGCGGACGTGCGGGGTCCGCTCGCGGGCGTCAACTTCGTGACCGCCCACGACGGATTCACACTGCGCGACCTCGTGTCGTACGACGTCAAGCACAACCTCGGCAACGGCGAGCAGAACCGCGACGGCGCCGACACCAATCGCTCCTTCAACCACGGCGCGGAGGGACCGACCGACGACGAGCGCATCCTCGCGACGAGGCGCAAGGCCATGCGCAACCTCCTGGGTACGCTGCTGCTGTCGGCCGGCGTGCCGATGCTGACCGCCGGCGACGAGTTCGCCCGCACGCAGCGCGGCAACAACAACGCCTACTGCCACGACTCGGTCCTGACGTGGCTGTCGTGGGAGCACGCACCGTGGCAGCGGGACCTGTATGCGCACGTGCGCCACCTGCTCCGGCTGCGTCGCGAGAACCCGGCGCTGCGCCCCAGCCGCTTCGCGCGGCTCGGCGAACGCACGCCGTCGGCGTCCGTCATGGAGTGGTACGACGAGCACGGCGAGACGATGTCGATCGAGCGATGGACCGATCCCTCGCACCGCACGCTGCAGTACGTCGCCGCATCGACGCCCGAGTTCGAGGGGTTCAACCGTGTGCTGCTGATGGTCCACGGCACGGAGCGGGCGATCGACGTCACGCTTCCCGACGTGGAGGACGTGACACGGTACGTCTCGCTGTGGTCGAGCGCCGACGAGACGCCGTCCGAGAGCGGGGAGACCTTCGCACCCGGGGACATCGTCTCGCTCGCCGGCACGTCGATGCGCCTCTTCCGTGCCGAGTAGCCCCGAACCGGCGGTGAAATCGCGCCACCTCGTCACGTCGCTGTCATCCCGGTCGGGCGCGCGATAGGTTCGAGTCGTGGTCACGAAGACGCGCTCCGTGCGCTCCCGCCCGTGGCGGAGCGCCTCGGCACTCCCTGTCCGCAAGACCCGCGCCTGGCAGGCGGAACGCGATACCGCAGCGCGGCGCGTTCCTCTCGCCCAGCCGACACCGGCGGTTCCCTGGGGCGATTACCGGCCCACGGCGTTCGCCGGCGAAGTCGTGCCGTTCGGGGTGACGTCGTTCCGCGAAGGGCATGACCGCATCGGCGTGCAGGTGCGGCTGTTCTCGCCCTCCGGCGACGAATCGCTGCATCGCCTCGAGCCGCTCGAAGACGGCTTCGACCGGTGGCGGACCGAGGTCGCCCTGCTCGAGCAGGGCGTCTGGCGGTTCCGGTTCGAGTCGTTCGGCGACGACTTCGCCACGTGGGAGCACGCCGCATCGCTCAAGATCGCGGCGGGCGTGGATGCCCCTCTCATGCGCGAGATGGGCGCTCGTCTGTTCGAACAGGCCGGTGCCGAGAGGGGCCGCCCCGCGGCGGAACGCCGGGCGCTCGCCGATGCGGCGGCGTCCTTGCGCGACAGCGAGGTCGACGATGCCGGGGCGCTGTCGATCGTCGAGGACCCTGCGATCGCACAGTACTTCCACGCGCGGCCGGTCATGTCGCTCGTGACCATCGGGGACGACCTCGAGCTGCTCGTCGAGCGCGAGCGCGCCGGCGTCGGCGCGTGGTACGAGTTCTTCCCCCGCTCCGAGGGTGCCCGTCGCCTCAAGGACGGCACCGTCACGAGCGGCACGTTCCGCACGGCGGCCAAGCGTCTCCCGGCGGTCGCGGACATGGGCTTCGACGTGCTCTACCTGCCGCCGATCCACCCGATCGGCACGCTCAACCGCAAGGGACCGAACAACACGCTCGACGCGGGTCCCGGCGACCCCGGCTCGCCGTGGGCGATCGGCTCGGCGGCCGGCGGCCACGACAGCGTCCACCCCGACCTCGGCTCACTCGCGGACTTCCGCTCGTTCGTGCGCAAGGCGCGCGAGGCGGGCATCGAGATCGCCCTCGACCTCGCACTGCAGGCCGCGCCCGACCACCCGTGGGTCACGGCGCATCCCGAGTGGTTCACCACTCTCCCCGACGGGTCGATCGCCTATGCCGAGAACCCGCCCAAGAAGTACCAGGACATCTACCCGGTCAACTTCGACAACGATCCGGCGGGGATCCGCGCCGAAGTGCTGCGCGTCGTGCGCCACTGGATCGCCCAGGGCGTGCGCATCTTCCGCGTCGACAATCCCCACACCAAGCCGCTGCAGTTCTGGGAGTGGCTGATCGCGACCGTCTCTGCCGACGAGCCGGACGTCGTCTTCCTCGCCGAGGCCTTCACGCGGCCCGCTCCCCTGCAGAGCCTCGCGTCGGCCGGCTTCCAGCAGAGCTACACGTACTTCACGTGGCGCAACACGAAGGCGGAGCTCGAGGAGTTCCTCTCGGGCCTCGCGCACGAGACCTCCGCCTTCCTCCGCCCCAACCTCTTCGTCAACACCCCCGACATCCTCACCGAGTACCTGCAGTTCGGCGGCAGGGCGGCGTACCGCATCCGCGCCGCCATCGCGGCGACCGCCGCCCCCAGCTATGGCGTGTACGCGGGTTACGAGCTCTACGAGAACGTCGCACGCCCGGGGTCCGAAGAGAACATCGACAACGAGAAGTACGAGTACAAGGTGCGCGACTGGGCCGGTGCCGTCGAGCGCGGCGACTCGCTCGCGCCCTTCCTCACCCGCCTCAACGAGATCCGCCGCGCCCACCCGGCTCTGCGACAGCTGCGCAACCTCAGCGTCCACTGGAGCGACGACGACGCGATCCTCGTCTACGCCAAGCACCTCGACGCGGCGCTGTCGCCCGACGGCCGCAGCGACACGATCATCGTGGTCGTCAACACCGATCCCCACTCGGTGCGTCAGACGATGGTCCACCTCGACACCCGTGTGTGGGGCGTCGAGCCCGGTACGCCGTACGAGGTCGAGGACCTCGTGACCGGCGGCCGCTGGACGTGGTCGGATCACAACTACGTGATGCTCGACGCGTTCACCGAGCCGGTCCACATCCTCCACGTGAAGGAGCCCCGATGACGCCCACCGACCAGGTCCTCGATGCCGTCGCGGCGGGCTCGCACCACGATCCCCACGCCGTGCTCGGCATCCATCCCGACACGGATGCCGAGGGCACCGCGACCTGGATCATTCGCGCCCGCCGGCCGCTGGCACGCAGCGTCACCGCCGTGTTCGCCGACGGGACCCGCGTGCCGCTCGAGCACGTGCGCGCCGGGATCTGGGAGGGGACGCGCGCGGGCGCGCTGAACCGGTACGAGCTGCTGACCACGTACCCCGAGGGTCCCGACTTCCGAGCCGACGACCCCTACCGCCACTCCCCCACCATCGGCGAGCTCGACCTGCATCTCATCGGCGAGGGACGCCATGAGGAACTGTGGCGTGTGCTCGGCGCCCATCAGCGTGAGCACGACGGCTCGTGGGGAACCGCCTTCACCGTGTGGGCGCCCAACGCCCGTGCGGTGCGTGTGGTGGGCGACTTCAACGGCTGGGACGGCCAGGGGCACGCGATGCGCTCGATGGGCGCGAGCGGCGTGTGGGAGCTGTTCATCCCCGGTGTCGGGCAGGGCGCGACCTACAAGTTCGAGCTGCGCGCCCGCAGCGGTGACTGGGTGCTCAAGGCCGACCCGGTGGCCCGGTTCGCCGAGGTGCCGCCGGCCACAGCATCCGTCGTCGTCCAGACCTCGTACTCGTGGGGTGATGCCGCCTGGCTGACCCAGCGCGCGAAGTCGACCCCGGTGTCGCTCCCGATGTCGGTGTACGAGCTGCACCTCGGCTCGTGGCGTCCGGGGCTGTCGTACCGGGAGGCCGCCGACCAGATCATCGACTACGTGAGCGCGCAGGGCTTCACCCACGTCGAGTTCCTTCCGCTCGCCGAGCACCCGTTCGGGGGGTCGTGGGGCTACCAGGTGACCGGGTACTACGCGCCGACCAGCCGGTTCGGGCACCCCGACGACCTCCGGTACCTCATCGACCGGCTCCACCAGGCCGGCATCGGCGTGATCATGGACTGGGTGCCGGGCCACTTCCCGAAGGACTCCTTCGCCCTGGCCCGCTTCGACGGTGAACCGCTGTACGAGCACGCCGACCCGCGGCGGGGCGAGCACCGCGACTGGGGCACGTACATCTTCGACTACGGTCGCAACGAGGTGCGCAACTTCCTCGTCGCCAACGCGCTCTACTGGTTCGAGGAGTTCCACGTCGACGGGCTGCGCGTGGACGCCGTGGCCTCGATGCTCTACCTCGATTACTCGCGCGAGGACGGCGAGTGGGAGCCCAACGTGCACGGCGGCCGAGAGAACCTCGAGGCGATCCGCTTCCTGCAGGAGGTGAACGCCACCGCCTACAAGCGGTACCCCGGCATCGCGATGATCGCCGAGGAGTCGACGAGCTTCCCCGGCGTCACCGCGCCCACCAGCCAAGCCGGACTCGGTTTCGGCTTCAAGTGGAATATGGGCTGGATGAACGACTCGCTCCAGTACATCAAGCGCGATCCGATCTATCGCTCCCACCACGAGGGCGAGCTGTCGTTCTCGTTCGTGTATGCGTTCAGCGAGAACTACGTGCTGCCGATCAGCCACGACGAGGTCGTCCACGGCAAGGGCAGCCTCTTCTCGCGGATGCCGGGCGACCACTGGCAGAAGCTGGCGAACATGCGCGCGTTCCTCGCCTACATGTGGGGGCACCCCGGCA
This sequence comes from Microbacterium sp. Soil_C_42, assembly GCF_057656735.1. Classification (NCBI taxonomy): domain Bacteria; kingdom Bacillati; phylum Actinomycetota; class Actinomycetes; order Micrococcales; family Microbacteriaceae; genus Microbacterium; species Microbacterium sp. Soil_C_42. The sequence continues at coordinate 159,939 of NZ_JBDGJU010000002.1, read as the reverse complement.
AGCAGCTGCTGTTCATGGGCCAGGAGTTCGGCCAGCTCTCGGAGTGGTCGGAGGGCCGCTCGCTCGACTGGTGGCTGCTCGATCAGCCCACGCACGCGCAGCTCCAGCAGTTCGTCGGCGCGCTGAACCGGGTCTACCGCGAGGAGTCCGCGCTCTGGGCGCGCGACAGCGACGGGGCGGCGTTCACGCGACTGGGTGCGCCGAAGTGGAATCCCAACGTGATCGCCTTCGCCCGCAGGGACTGGCACGGCAACACGATCGTCGTCGCGGCCAACTTCTCGGGCAACCCGATCTCGTCCTACGAGCTCGACATGCCCGAGACCGGGGTGTGGGACGAGATCCTGAACACCGATGCGCAGCTGTACGGCGGGTCGGGCGTCGGAAACCTCGGCGTGGTCCACGCGGGAGCGGGCGGCCGCGCGTCGCTCGTGCTGCCGCCGCTGGGCGTCCTGTGGCTCCGCCACCGGACGGACGCCCACATCCCCTCGCCGACGCAGGGCTGAGAATCCTCCGACACGCGACGAGGGCCCCGGATGCAGCATCCGGGGCCCTCGTCCGCGAAGCGCGGATGATCCGTCGTCAGGTGCGAAGATCGCTCAGAACAGCAGCGACGCCAGGCGGCCGCGCGCGGCGATGACGCGCGGGTCCGCATCGCCGACGAGCGCGAACAGCTCGAGGAGCCGCTCGCGCACCGGCGTGCGCTCATCGGCCGGAAGCTGGGCGAACAGGTCGAGCAGGCGCCCGTAGGCGTCTTCGACGTGCCCGCCGGCGAGGTCGAGATCGGCGACGGTGAACTGCGCGGCCACGTCCTGCGGGGCGGATGCTGCGGCCGCACGGGCGGCCTGGAGGTCGACGCCCTGCACCCGGTCGAGCAGGCGCACCTGGCCGAGGCCGGCGCGCGCCTCCGCGTCCCGGGGGTTCTCGACGAGGGCCTGCTCGTACGCAGCGACTGCGCGCGCGTAGTCGCCCTCCTCGATCGCCGCGAACGCCTCGGCGTGCAGCGGGGGAAGCGGCGGCTCGGCGGTCGCCTCCGCCTCCTGGGGTGCAGCCTCACCGTCGACGGTCGCGGAGCCGGTCACGCCGTTCTGGGCGGCGAGCTGAAGCAGCTGAGCGAACACTTCGCGCACCTGCTGCTCGGGAACCGCGCCCGTGAACATCGGCACCGGCTGGCCGGCGACCAGAGCGACGACCATCGGAATCGACTGGGCGCGGAACGCCTGCGACAGCTGGGGGTTGGCGTCGACGTCGACCTTGGCCAGCACCACCCGCCCGCCGAGCTCGACCACCACCTTCTCGAGGATCGGGCTCAGCTGCTTGCAGGGTCCGCACCACTCGGCCCAGAGATCGACGACCACGGGGACGGTGCGCGAAAGCTCGAGCACCTGCGGGAACGTGTCGTCGGTGACGTCCAGCACGAGGGACGGAACCGCGACGCCGGCACCGGCCGGAGCTTCCTCACCCGGCGCGGCGGGCGCCGGACGGTTGCGGAGGGAGGACAGGTCGACGGCACCGCGCAGGGAGGCGCCCAGAGTGGGATCGGTCACTACAGAATCTTCGCATCGAGGATGTCGGACGAGTAACCGAGGAGCCGGATCTTCTCGTTCGAGCCCGGACCGGGCACGTAGAAGAACACCTGGTCGCTGAAGGTCGTGGCGAACCCGGTCTGCGACTGGTCGACGCCGGCGAGCGTCTTGACCGTCCGGTTGTCGTTGACCTTGATCACGGCGTCCGCGTTGGTCGGCTTCACGGTGTCGATCTCGTTGATGTTCACGGCGACGATCGCACCGCTCTCCACCGTCTGGAGGGCGAACGGCGCCTGCACGCCCGCGGCCGAGCTGAACTCCAGGTTTCCGGTCGACGACGCGGTCTTGTTGAACTCGTCGAGCCGCCGCTGGCGGTCTGCCGCGATGCTGGCCCGGAGTTGATCGCCGTCGGCCTCGAAGAGGTCGTAGTACAGGCTCGACTCACCGTTGGTGATGATGTCCGAGTACGCGGCGGCGATCTCGTTCGGCGGGAGGAGGAGGAACGGCGAGTCCGGCTCGACCTGCGGGGCGCCGATGTATGCCGGCGCCAGGTCGGGAAGGGAGGTCGAGGCCTCGAGGCTTCCGACATAGGACAGCTTGTAGTCCGCCCACTGATCCTGCTGCGTCAGCACCATGATGCTCGAGGTCTTGGACTCGTCGTCATCCGCGACGGCGATGACCGAGCGCGGCCACCCGTCGTACGCCTGCGGGAGGATGATCTCGAGCGGCTTGGCCAGGATCGGCGCCGGCGCCGGGTAGTCGCCGAGGGCCGCGCGCAGCTTGTAGTTCGTGTCGCGCGCCGCGAGCGCCGCGCCCTCGAGGCGCGTTTCGGCGAGGTCGCCGTCCATCGCCGCGTCGGCGTCGGCCACCGTGGCGGCGATGCGGGTGAGGATGCGCTCGGCCTGGGCCTTCGTGACCGCCGGCGCCTGCTGGCCCTCGGGGGCGATGACGGTGGCGGTGGGCGATGGCGTCGGCGACGCGCCGAGCTGCGGCCAGGCGTCGGCCGAGCAGCCCGAGAACAGCAGCGCCGACACGGCTACCACCGGGAGCACCGCGAGCGCGCGTCGCCCGCCGCCCGAGACGGCACGGGGCGTCTGCTTCGAGCTGCTGATCACACCCTTGTCGTCGTGGTCGATCGCGATGTCGATGGGCTCGGTGACAGGCAGGGGCAGGCCCTTGCGTCGCGGCCCGCGCTTGCGGCGCGCGTGGCGGATGCCCAGGATGTACAGGAACACGCCCACGGCCATCAGGATGCCGCCGCCGACGATGAGCGGCCCCGCCCACGGCGTCGACGTCTGCAGCGGCCAGGAGACCGTCACCGCGCTCGGCGCGGGGGCGGTGCCGTCCGCGGCGACGAGCACGCTCATGTCCTCCGGCAGCTGCAGCGGAGCGATGAGAAGGTCGGTCTGCTGGTACTCGTCGAGCCACAGGTCCGATCCGACAGGTGTGCGACCGGCCGCCTCAGCCGCAGCGTCTTCGCTCGTCGCATCGGGGGCAGCGGCATCGTCAGCAGCGGCGTCCTCGGCCGGCGCTTCCTCGGTGGGATCCACCGTCGCGTCGACCGCGGGCTCGACCACCGCGGTCTCGAGGGCGCCCTCGTCGTCCAGTGTGACGTGGGTGTAGGTCGAGTCGGAGAGCCATGCCTCGATGTCGGCGGTGCGGCCGTAGGAGGCGAAGATGTCGCCCTCGGCCTGGGCGCGCAGCGTCTGCGTGCCGGGCATCTGATTGAGCACGGCGCCATCGATGAGGAGGTACGGAGTCTGCTCTTCGACCGAGATCGCCGTGGTCTCTGTCTTGGGTCCCTGGAAGATCGTCCGCTGGGCGATGCCGGCACCGATCATCACGGTGGCGAGCACGAACGCCGCCACGGCCCACACGAAACGCACGAAGAACACCTTTCCCGGGGCGCGCGGACACAGCGCAACCCTTCGATTCGACAGTTCAGACTAGCGAACACGACCTGTGAGGCGCGTGGGAGGCGGCATTCCCGGGGTTGAACGCACCTGATGCGTATCCTGGGCGGACAGACGAATCGACTGCCATGTCGATCTGAGGGGGAACTCGATGAAGCTGCACAGCCCGTTCCGCACAGCGCTTCTCGCGACGCTGGGGGTCGGCCTCGGGCTGCTGCTCATCGGAAGCATCCAGAACCTCCAGACGATCCTGCTCTACGTCGGCACGGCGCTGTTCCTGTCGCTGGGCCTGGATCCGATCGTGGCCTGGCTCGAACGCCGCAAGCTGCCGCGATGGGCGGCCGTCCTCATCACGATCCTGGGGGTGCTCGCGGTGTTCGCGGGCATCATCCTCATGATCGTGCCGATCATCGTGCAGCAGATCGGCCAACTGGTCACGACGATCCAGGACCTCGCCGACAAGGGCGAGTTCGATGATCCGGTGGGTGCGATCCAGGACTGGCTGCACGCCGTCTTCCCCGCGCTCAACGTCGATGAAGTGTGGGGCTACATCGAGGACTGGTACGCCTCGCTCGACGTCGGCGCGATCGGCTCCGAGGTCGGCGGCAGCATCATCGCGATCATCGGCGCTCTGATCGCCGGGTTCGCGGGCGCGTTCATCGTGCTGATCCTCACGATCTACTTCACCGCTTCCACGCCCAACCTGAAGCGTGCCGTCTACCAGCTCGTTCCGGCATCCAAGCGTGCCCGGTTCATGGACCTCGGCGAGCAGATCACCGACTCCGTCGGCTACTACGTCATCGGCCAGGTCACGCTCGGCCTCATCAACGGCGTGCTCAGCGCGATCTTCCTCACGATCATCAAGGCGCCGTTCCCCGCGGTCCTGGCTGTGATCGCCTTCTTCTTCTCCCTCATCCCGCTCGTGGGCACGCTCACCGGCTCGATCATCATCGTGTTCACGTGCCTCGTGGTCGGCTCCCCCACGACCGCCTTGATCGCCGCGATCTACTACCTGATCTACATGCAGATCGAGGCGTACGTGATCTCTCCGCGCATCATGGGGCGCGCGGTGGCGGTGCCAGGTGCGGTCGTGGTGATCGCCGCTCTCGCCGGCGGATCGCTGCTGGGGCTGCTGGGCGCCCTGGTCGCGATCCCCGTGGCCGCCAGCATCCTGATCATCTACCGGCAGGTCGTGATCCCGCGTCAGAACGAGCGCTGACGCTCAGCCCTCCGCGGCCGGTCCGTGCCATTCGAGGGGCAGCGGCAGGGCGTCGGGATTGACCGCCGCGACGATCTCGGTCAGCACACGGCGGGTCTGGTTCTCCCCCACCCACAGGTGCTTGCCGCCCTCGACCGGGATCACGACGGCCTCCGGGACGCTCGCGAAGCGCTGGGTCGCGGCATCCGGTCGAAGGTAGTCGTCGAACTCGGGGACGAGCACGATCAGACGGCGCTCGTCGCCCGCCCACGCCGCGACCTCTTCGTCGGTCGCGCGGTGCAGCGGCGGAGACAGCAGCACCGCGCCCTCGACGCCGTGGTCGCGGCCGTACTTGAGTGCGAGCTCGGTGCCGAACGACCAGCCTACGAACCACGGCCGCGGGAGGCCGCGCTCGCGCACGAAGTCCATCGCCGCAGCGAGGTCGAACGCCTCGGCACGACCGCCGTCGAAAGAGCCTTCGCTGGTGCCGCGCGGCGAGGTCGTGCCGCGGGTGTTGAACCGCAGCACCGCGAGATCGGCGAGGGCGGGCAGACGCCCGGCGGCCTTGCGCAGGATATGCGAGTCCATGAAGCCGCCGGCCGTCGGAAGCGGATGCAGGGTCACGAGCGTCGCGACAGGCTCGCGGGTCTCGGGCAGGGCGAGCTCGCCGACGAGGGTCAGCCCGTCGAGCGTCTCGAGCTCGATCTCCTCGCGGCGCGCGGGCAGCAGCATCGGTCCGCGGATCTCCATGTCAGGCCACCTTCCAGCAGTGCTGATGCCAATGCCGCCGGGCGGCGAGGTCCGCGGCGTCGCCCAGCACGCCGTCTGCGCGCCACGCCACCAGGTGTGCGACGCCGACGTCGATCTGCCGACCGCATCCGGGGCACGTGTACGCCTTCTGCGCCTGTGCGGCGGAGACCGGCTGCACGGTCCACTCGACACCGCGGCGCATCTCGGTGCGCTTCCAGCCCGCGACCAGGCGCTCGAAGGAGTCGTCGCCGCTCGAATCGTGTCGACGGCGGTTGGAGCGCGGCACGACTCAGTACCAGCCTGTGCGCTGCGAGTGGTCCCACGCGCCGCACGGCGAGCCGTAACGGCCGCCGATGTAGCCGAGACCCCACGCGATCTGCGTCGCGGGATTCGTCTCCCAGTCGGCCCCGGCGCTGGCCATCTTGCTGCCCGGGAGGGCCTGCGGGATGCCGTAGGCGCCGCTGCCCGCGTTGTACGCGTTGACGCGCCAGCCGGACTCCTTCTTCCAGAGCGCGACGAGGCAGGCGAACTGGTCGTCTCCCCAGCCCCGTGCCAGCACCATGTCGTAGGCGATGGCCTGCGCGCTGCCCGGGTCCGGCGTGACGAACGGAGGCCGCCATCCGCCGGATGACGACGACGTGGAGCTCGCTGCCTGGGGGGTCGGCGTCGGCGTCGGCTTCGGCTTCACGTAGACCGTGTAGTTGCCGCGGTCGAGAGCCGCGGGCTCCGGATCGGCCGCGGACTCGTCGCCGGCGCGGGACTGGACGTCATCCAGTCCGCTGGCGTAGAGCGAGACCTGCGACTCGTCGTCCGCGGCCGACTGCGCGATCGCGAGCCCGGTCGGGCCGATGTAGGCGACGACGAAGCCGAGAACAGCGAAGGCGGCGAACGCGCCGAGGACCCCACGCCGGCGAGACCAGCGCGGAGCGGGCTTGCGGGGCTGTGACGACGCCGCCGAGGGACGGGATGCTGCCACCGCGGCCGACCGCTCAGACCGGGCCGCCACCTCGTGACGTCGGGCGCGTCTGGTCGGGTTCAGCTCGTTTCCAGAAGTCACAGTGTCCCGATTCTCGCATACCGGCACGATCAGGTGCCATCCGCGGGCTCGCGCGTCTCACTTGACGGCGAGCATCACCTCGACCACGGCATCGAGCACGGCGTCGACCTGTGTCTCGCGGTAGCCCCCGCGCTGCATGCGGAACGCGACCGAGCGCACCTGTTCGACGGTGACGGAGTCGCCCGTCTCGAGGAACCGCGCGAGCTTGTCGGTGACGAGGTCGACCTCCGCGATGCGGTAGCCGTAGCGGAGCGCAGAAACGCGGTCGAAGCGGCGCTCGGCCGGCCGGGACAGGCGGTCCAGCACTTCCTGGGCGAGTTCACGGGTGTGGCCGACCCACTCCCTGGCGCCGGCGGCCGCGACGGCCGACGAGCGCTCGCGGGCGGCGAAGGCATCCTCGATGCGCCCGAGTGCGGCGTCCACCGAGGCGATGGCGTAGCCGTGGCGCACCAGCGGGAACGCGACCTGACGGATGTCGGCGGACGTGAGTGCGTCGGTGCCGCGCTCGAACGACGCGCGTGCCCGCGCGAGGAACTCGTCGACGGGCTGCTTGTCGTAGCCCTTCTCGCGCCCACGGGCTTCGGGGAAGGACGCCCGGGCGGTCGCCTGCGATTGCGTCATGATGCCACCAGCGGAGTGAAGAGGTAGTAGAGGCCCAGCGCCGCGACGACCGACAGGAGGATCGAGTCGAGGCGATCCAGGACGCCGCCGTGCCCCGGGAGCCAGGAGCTCATGTCCTTGATTCCGAGGTCGCGCTTGATCATCGATTCTCCGAGGTCGCCGACCGTGGCCGTGGCGAGGATGAGGATGCCGAACACGGCGCCCATCCACCACTCGAGGCCGAGCATGAAGAGCCCGACGAGGACGCCCGCCAGGATCGCGGCGGCAGCGGCGCCCCCGAAGCCCTCCCATGTCTTCTTCGGGCTGATCCGGGGAGCCATGGGGTGCTTGCCCATCGTGATGCCCGCGACGTACGCGCCCGTGTCGACCGCGACGGCGACGATGATGAACGACAAGACCCACCACTCACCGCCCTCCTTCGACAGCAGAACGAGCGTGAGGCTTCCGAGGAAGGCGACGTAGAGCTGAAGGAAGGTCGCGATGAGGACGTCGCCCAGCACCAGGCCGTACGCACGGCCGTCGTGCGACGCCATCTGCCCGACCAGCCGCCACACCACGACGAACGCGAGCGCGACGAACAGCAGCACCCAGTGCAGCCAGGAGTCCACGAAGTAGGCCGACAGCACGACCACCGCGCCCGCGGTGAGCTGCGGGATCAGATCGACCCGGCGACCGCTCACGATGAGAGCCCGCGAGAACTCGAAGAGCGCGAGCATCGCCGCGGCCAGCGCGAACGGCACGAACGCCCATTTGACGAACAGCAGCGACCCCAGCAGCACGAGCCCGATCGCGAGCCCGATGAGGGTTGCGACGATCAGGTCGCGCCCCGTCCGCTCCTTGATGCGCTCGTTCGCCTCCTCGAAATCGGCCCGCGCCTGTGCGACGTGGCCTTCCAACTCGCTGCGCGCCGCGCGCAGATGAGACTGCAGTGCGGGGCCCGTGTCAGGGGTCTCGGCGGCACGGCGTGCCTCACCGGCCTCGCGCCGCGTCTGCGGTGAGGAAGGCTGGTCGCTCCGCGGCGGGTCGGATGCGTCGGTCATGGGCAGACCTCAGACCTCGAGGAGCTCGGCCTCTTTGCGCTTGAGCGCCTCGTCGATGGCGTCGACGTGCGCGCGCGTGAGCGCGTCGAGCTCCTTCTCGCCGCGAGCGAGCTCGTCCTCGCCGACCTCGCCCTTCAGCGCGTCGATGTCGTCCTTCGCCTTGCGACGGATGCCGCGCACGTGGACCTTCGCGTCCTCGCCCTTCGTGCGCGTGAGCTTCACGTACTCCTTGCGGCGCTCCTCGGTGAGCTCGGGCATCGTGACGCGCACGAGGTTGCCGTCGTTCGTCGGATTCACACCGAGGTTCGGGATGTCGCGGATCGCCTGCTCGATGGCCTTCAGCGCCGACTTGTCGTAGGGCGTGATGAGGAGCGTGCGCGCCTCGGGGTTGTTGATCGACGCGAGCTGCGCGAGCGGCGTCGGGCTGCCGTAGTAGTCGACGAGGACCTTCTGGAACAGCTGCGGGTTCGCACGTCCGGTGCGCACCGTGGCGAAGTCCTCCTTCGCTGCCTCGACGGCGCGGTCCATGCGCACTCCGGCATCGGCCAAGACGTCCGCGATCACAGTGTCTCCTTCGCGTAGATGGGGCTGGTCAAGTCTATCGACGCGGGACGCGTCACGCCGTGACCAGCGTGCCGATGGTCTCGCCGAGCAGCGCCTTCGTCACGTTGCCGGCGGGCTCCATGCCGAACACGCGCATGTCCATGCGGTTGTCCATGCAGAGGCTGAACGCGGTCGAGTCGACCACCTTGAGACCCCGCTGCAGCGCGTCGAGATACGTGATGCGATCGATCAGGGTGGCCGAGGCATCCTTCTTCGGGTCCGCGGTGTACACCCCGTCGACGCCGTTCTTCGCGACGAGCACCTCCTGCGCGTCGATCTCGAGTGCGCGCTGCGCGGCGACCGTGTCGGTGGAGAAGTAGGGCAGGCCGGCGCCGGCGCCGAAGATGACCACGCGACCCTTCTCCATGTGCCGCTCGGCGCGACGCGGGATGTACGGCTCGGCGACCTGCGTCATCGAGATCGCCGACTGCACGCGCGTCGCGGCACCCGCCTGCTCGAGGAAGTCCTGCAGGGCGAGGGCGTTCATGACGGTGCCCAGCATGCCCATGTAATCGGCGCGGCCGCGGTCCATGCCGCGCTGACTGAGCTCGGCGCCGCGGAAGAAATTGCCGCCGCCGACGACGATCGCGATCTCGACGCGGTCGACAGCGGCCGCGATCTCCTGCGCGATCTGGCTGACCACGTCAGGGTTCACACCCAGCTGGCCTCCGCCGAACGCTTCGCCGGACAGCTTCAGAAGGACGCGGCGGCGCCCGGTGTTCTCGTTGATCACTGTGGTCCTCTCGTCTACGACAAACTACCGAAGGGCATGAGAAAAGGCCCGCACCGGCTTGCCGATGCGGGCCTTCTCAAAAGGTCAGGCGCCGACCTTGTAGCGGGCGAAGCCCGTCAGGGTCAGGCCGGCGTCCTTCGCGACCTGCGCGACCGACTGCTTGTTGTCCTTCGCGTAGTCCTGGTCGAGCAGCGAGACCTGCTTGAAGAACGCGTTGACGCGGCCCTCGACGATCTTCGGGAGGGCGGCCTCGGGCTTGCCCTCGTTGCGGGAGATCTCGGTGACGATCTCGCGCTCCTTCTCGACCTCGGCCTCGGGGACCTCGTCGCGCGACAGGTACGACGGGTTCGCGAACGAGATGTGCTGTGCGAGGCTGCGCGCCGTCTCGGCGTCGTCGCCCGAGTAGGCGAGGACGACCCCGACCTGCGGCGGCAGGTCCTTGCTGGTCTTGTGGAGGTAGATCTCGAACTTGTCGCCCGAGAGCGTGTTCACGCGACGCAGCTCGACCTTCTCGCCGATGATCGCGGCCTCGTCCGAGATGAGCTCGGCGACCGTCTGGCTGCCGGCGGACGCGGCGAGGGCGGCCTCGGCCGAGTCGGCGTGCGCGGCGGCTGCGGCGTCGAGGACCTTCTCCGCAAGAGCGATGAAGCGCTCGTTCTTCGCGACGAAGTCGGTCTCGGTGTTGAGCTCGATGATCGTGACCTGACCGTCGACCTCCTTGGCCGCGACCAGACCCTCGCTCGTGGAGCGGTCGGCGCGCTTGGCGTTGCCCTTCGCACCCTTGAGGCGCAGGATCTCGACGGCCTTCTCGAGGTCGCCGTCGGCCTCCTCGAGCGCCTTCTTGGTGTCGACCATGCCCGTGCCGAGCTGCTCGCGCAGCGTCTTGATGTCAGCGATCGTGAAGTTTGCCATGGGTGGCTGCTCCTTGAATTGGTGAGTTCTCGTGGATGCCTCGGCGGGACCGTCCGGACCGTTCGATCAGGGCGATCCCGCCGGGGCGGAGTGTGTGTGAGCCTTACTCGGCGGAGGTCGCCTCAGCGGCCTCGGCGCCCTCGGCGGTTTCGACAGCCTCAGCGGCCTCGGCGCCCGCCTCGTCGGCGGCCGACTCGGTCGCGACGGTCTCGACCTCGGCGACGTCGGTCACCACGGCCTCGTCGGAGGGCGCAGGCTGCTCGAGCAGCTCGCGCTCCCAGTCGGCGAGGGGCTCCGCGTCAGCGGTCTCGTCGGTGGGCTGGTGGCGCTGGATCAGGCCCTCGGCGGCGGCGTCGGCGATGATGCGCGTGAGCAGGCCCACCGAGCGGATCGCGTCGTCGTTGCCGGGGATCGGGTACTGGAACTCGTCCGGGTCGGCGTTGGTGTCGAGGATGCCGATCACCGGGATGCCGAGCTTCGACGCCTCGTCGATCGCGAGGTGCTCGCGCTTGGCGTCGACGACCCAGATGGCCGAGGGGGTCTTCTGGAGGTTGCGGATGCCGCCCAGCGACTTGTGGAGCTTGTCGAGCTCACGCTTCTTGAGGAGGAGCTCCTTCTTGGTGAAGCCGCTCGCAGCCGGGTCCTCGAAGTCGAGCTCCTCGAGCTCCTTCATGCGCGCGAGACGCTTCGACACGGTCGAGAAGTTGGTGAGCAGACCGCCGAGCCAGCGCTGGTTGACGTAGGGCTGACCCACGCGGGTCGCCTGCTCGGCGATGACTTCCTGCGCCTGCTTCTTGGTGCCGACGAAGAGGATGGTGCCGCCGTGTGCGACCGTCTCCTTGACGAACTCGTACGCCTTGTCGATGTACGTCAGCGACTGCTGCAGGTCGATGATGTGGATGCCGCTGCGCTCGGTGAGGATGAAGCGCTTGACCTTCGGGTTCCACCGGCGGGTCTGGTGTCCGAAGTGGACGCCGCTGTCGAGCAGCTGGCGAATGGTGACGACGGCCATGGCCGTTCTCCTGTTCCGGCGCGTGCGCGCCTGTTGCGGTTGTTCTCGCGCCGGCTCGTGGCCGGCGTGGCCTGGTGCCCGGCTCATTCCCGCCTCGCGCTCGCTCGGAAGCGTTCGCAAGGACCGTTGGGGATGGATGCCGCGCCACGCCCTTCGTCAGACTCGGGGCTTGCGGCGCTATGGGCACGCGGAGTCACCCCGACATGCGGAGTGCACAGTCAGTGTATCAGGAGCGACCGGGCCGCTCCTCCTCCCCCGGTGGCCGATCGCGCGGCTTGTCCACGGGTGTCGGTGCCGCAGATCCGCCGCGTGCCCGGCATGGTCACGGTGGGATCATGACTCGATCCGTTCCCTCGCGCCGGCGCGGATTCCCTCGCGTGTGGTGCCGTCGCACCCTGGGCGCGATCGCCCTCAGCGTCCTTCTTGCGGTCGCACCCTCTGCAGCGCGGGCCACCGCCGTCCGGGAGCTTTCGCCGGTCGCCGACGGCGGGGCGGTGTCGCTCGCACGGGACTGGACCTGGCCGGTGCACCCGTTCCGGCTCGTGCGCCCCTTCGTCGCACCGCCGCACGAGTATGGCCCAGGTCACCGGGGAATCGACCTGCTGCCGTCAGGAGACGGCGTGGTGCGCGCCCCGGCACCAGGCGTTGTGGCGTTCTCCGGACAGGTCGCAGGGCGCGCAGTGATCACCGTGGACCATGGCGACGGCCTGGTGTCGACACTCGAGCCGGTCGACCCCGAGCTCCCGGCCGGGACGCCGGTCGAACGATCCACTCCCCTGGGCACGATCTCGGCCGGAGGACACGCCGAGCTCGGCGCTGTGCACTTCGGCGTCCGACTGGACGGTGCGTACATCAACCCGCTCGTGCTGCTGGGCGGGGTGCCGCGGGCCGTGCTCCTCCCGTGCTGCTAGGTGCCCCTCAGGCCCGCGGGTGCGCGAGGCGGTAAGAGGCAGCCAATCGCTCGCTGGAGACGTGGGTGTAGATCTGCGTGGTCCCGAGGCTCGCATGGCCCAGCATCTCCTGGACGGCGCGGAGATCTGCGCCCCCGTCGAGGAGGTGGGTCGCCGCCGAGTGGCGCAGTGCGTGCGGTCCCACCTGCGCCCCGAGCTCGGGCCCGAGTTCGCGCGAGACGAGGTCGTACACCGCACGGGGGCCGATCCGACCGCCCCGGGCGCCGAGGAAAAGGGCCGGCAAGGGCAGGTCGTCCGCGCGTCTGGCGAGGAGCGACGGTCGGCCGCGAACGATGTAGGCGTCGACCGCCCGGAGCGCCGGCAGCCCGAACGGCACGACCCTTTCCTTCGATCCCTTTCCGAGGACCCGAACCGTGCGTCGGTCGCGGTCGAGGTCGTCGATGTCGAGCCCGCAGAGCTCGGAGACACGTACGGCCGCTCCGTACAGCAACTCGAGGATGGCGTGATCGCGCAACGCGACCGGGTCACCCTCGGCGGCGGCGGATGCCAGCCGATCGAGCACCCCGCTGAGGGTCTCCGCAGTCGCGACCTTGGGAAGCGTCTTGCCGCGCTTGGGGGCGATCAGGCGAAGGCTCGGGTCGGCCGGGATCGCGCCGGCCTCGGTCGCCCAGGCGAAGAGGCCGCGGACGGCTGCCGTGCGCCGCGCGATCGTGGCGCGGCTGTCGCCGCGCTGGACGGCGTGCCAGAGCCAGTCGCGGAGGTTCTCGAGATCGACGGCGATCAGGTCGATGTCGCCGCAGGCGGTGGCGAGTCCTTCCAGATCGGAGCGATAGGCCCGCACCGTCGCCGGAGACAGGCGGCGCACCTCCGCGAGGTGACGCAGGTACGCCGCCGCTGCCTCGTGCATGTCCATGCGTCCAGCTTGCTCCCGCGCATGCACGCGGCGGTGCTGCGACGCACCCGAAGAGGCGCCGCCGTCCGTCGATCATGCTCCGACTCGCGGCAGCCGCCATCCCTCGATCCCCGACTCGACCGCTCCCTCGAGCGCCAGCAGCCCGAGGATCGACTCCACGACGTCGGCCGACATCCCCGCGCGTTGCGCGATCGTGCGGGGGTCGAGCCACACGCGGGTGCTCATGGCATCCTTCACGCGGGTAGCGTCCCCGGTGTACGTCCCGCCGGCGCCAGGTGCGGCATCCATCGGCCCTCCCATCCCCAGCAGCTCGCGCACATCATCCGCACTCGTGATGCACTGGGCACCGTACTCCCGGATGAGCCGGTGCGTGCCTGCCGACGTCGCGGAGGTGATCTGGCCCGGGACGGCGCCGAGCGGGCGCGACAGCGTCGCGGCATGGCCCGCGGTGTTGAGCGAGCCGCTGCGCCACCCGGCTTCCACGACCACCGTGGCGGCCGAGAGCGCGGCGATCAGGCGGTTCCGCTGCAGGAAGCGCCACTTCGTCGGCGCCGAGCCGCATGCGACCTCGCTCGCCACGACACCTCGTCGGGCGATGTCGTCGATCAGCTGCGTGTGGCCCGCGGGATATGCGCGGTCGGCGCCGCCCGCGAGCAGAGCGACGGTGAGCCCGCCGGCGAGAAGGGCGGCCCGGTGCGCTGCGCCGTCGATGCCGTAGGCCCCGCCGGACACCACGGCGATGCCGCTGCCCGCCAGGTCGGCGGCGAGCTCCCTCGCCACGTGGTCGCCGTAGTGGGAGGCGGCCCTGGCGCCGACGACGGCGACGGATGCCTCGAGTCGGCGCAGCGCCGAAGCGTCACCTCGCACCCACAGGCACAGCGGCGCATGCGCGCCGAGGTCGTCGAGCTGAGTCGGCCAGTGCGGATCACCGCGCGTGAGCAGTGTCACGCCCCGTGCCGCCGCCGTGGCCAGGGACTCGGCCGCCGCGCCCGCCGACAGTCGCGGAAGCCAGCGCCCCCGCCCCTCGGCGAGCTCCTTCGGTGTGACTTCGGACAGCTCCGCGCCCGCCAGCACGGCTTCCAGCGCCGCGACGGGGCCGCGCGCGCCGATGATGCGGCCGGCGACGGAATCGCCCGGCTCGATGAGCAGGCACCAGACAGCCGTCGCATACCGTGCCCGAGCCTCGTCCGCGTCGTACTCGATGCCCGCGGGCGACAAGGCGCGTCGGGCGGAGTCGGCGCTCAGGTCGAATGCGATCACAGCGCGATCCCCTTCTTCAGGTACAGAGCGCGCCCGACATGCTCCGCCCCGAGCTGGGCGCGGCCCTCGATATCGGCCAACGACCAGGCCACGCGCAAGACCCGGTCGTACGCCCGCAGCGTGAGCGCTCCGCGGTGGAGTGCGGCGTCGAGCGGGCGGCGCACGACCGGGGACGGCGCGGCCGGTCCCTCGCGCAGCCACGTTCCCGGCACGTCGGCGTTCACCTTCCACGGCGTCTCGGACAGGCGGTGGCGCGCGCGTGCCCGCGCATCGGCGACCTGCGCTCGCGCGCTCTCGGTCGAGACCGTGGGCCCGGTGCCGCGCTGCGCCACCGCGACGCGCGTCAGCGTCAGCTCGATGTCCATGCGGTCCAGCAGCGGTCCGGACAGCCGGCCGAGATAGCGGCGGATCGCTGCCGGTGGACACGTGCACGTGCCGCCGCGGATGCCGTAGTCGCCGCAGGGGCACGGGTTCGTGGCGAGCACGAGCTGGAACCGGGCCGGATACTCGGCGTGCGCGCCCGCGCGGTCGATCGTGATGGCGCCGGACTCGAGAGGCTGGCGCAGGGCGTCCAGCGCACTGGCGGCGAACTCGCCGGCCTCGTCGAGGAACAGCACACCCTCGCTCGCGCGCGCGATCGCCCCCGGACGCACCACTCGGGAGCCGCCGCCGACCAGGGCGGCGACGCTCGCACTGTGGTGCGGGGCGACGAACGGCGGGGTGCGAGTGAGCTCGACCACCCGGGAGCCGGCGAGGCTCCGAATGGAGGCCGCAGCCAGCGCCGCGCGGTCGTCGAGTTCGGGGAGTATGCCGGGCAGCCTCCGTGCGAGCATCGTCTTGCCCGCCCCGGGCGGCCCGCACATCAGCAGGTGATGACCGCCCGCCGCTGCGACCACGAGCGCCTCCACGGCGTCGCGCTGGCCGATCACCTCCGCGAGATCCAGCGAGGGCTCGGGCGCCTCCTCGTCGTCCGGGAGACCGACCGGTTCGTCGTCGGTGACGTCGACGTCGCCGCCGTGCCAGGCGATCACCTGTGCGAGGTTGACGGCGGCGAGGACCTCGACGCCCTCCACCAGTGAAGCCTCCGGGCCGTTGGCGTGGGGAACCACGACTCGTCGATGCCCCGCTCGCCGAGCGGCGACCACGGCCGGAAGCACCCCCGGCACCGGCCGGAGGCGACCGTCGAGCCCGAGCTCGCCGATGTGGACCGCCGACGCGACAGAGACCGCGTCCATCGAGGTCTCGGTGGCGAGGGACGCCACGGCGATGGCAACGTCGAATCCGGAGCCCTGCTTGGGCAGACTCGCGGGCGACAGATTGACCGTGAGGCGTCGCCGCGTGAGCGGCGTGCCGGTGTTCGCGCAGGCGTTGTGCACGCGCTGGACCGACTCGCCGAGAGCCTTGTCGGGAAGCCCGATGATGCGGAAGTCCGGCTGCTGATTCGAGAGGTCCGCCTCGACTTCGACGCATTCACCCTGGGCACCCACCAGGGCGACGGCCCATGTGCGTGCGATCTTCACGGCACCTCCACGTCGACGAGGTGCTCCAAACGCGCCGTGCGAGGATCGGCGCCGATGAGGCCGACCGCGTCGATGCGCAGCCGCCGTCCCTGCACGAGTTCGCGGTGTGCGCTCGCCCACGCGATCGAGAGGCGCCAGAGCCTTCCCCGCTTACGTGCGTCGATCGCCTCGAACGGGTGCCCGAACCCCTCATCCCGCCGCGTCTTGACCTCGACGACGACCACCGCCGAGCGATCGGCGACCACGAGGTCGATCTCGCCGTCGCGACACCGCCAGTTGCGCGCCAGGACAGTGAATCCCTGTGCCTCGAAGTACCGGGCGGCGCGGTCCTCGCCCGCTCGCCCGAGGACGTCTTTATGTGCCATTCCGGCATCGTCGCGCGCGAGTGCCGGCGCGCGGGCGCCGGGCCGCGGCATCCGTTCAGAACTCGCGGCGAGTGCCGGAATCGGAGGACTGGGGAGGAGGCGTCAGGCCCGCTCAGGTGTCGAGCGAGAGCTCTTCGGGCAGATGGAAGTCACGGCGCGACAGCTCTTCGACGTTGACGTCCTTGAAGGTCAGCACGCGCACCGCCTTCACGAAACGGTCGGCGCGGTAGATGTCCCAGACCCAGACGTCGGACATCGAGATCTCGAAGTAGAAATCGTGCTCGGTGTCGCGGCGCACGACGTTGACCTCGTTCGCGAGGTAGAAGCGCCGCTCCGTCTCGATCACGTACTGGAACTGCGAGACGACATCGCGGTACTCGCGGTACAGAGCGAGTTCGAGCTCGCGGTCGTAGTCTTCGAAGACCTCGTCATCCATGGTGCATCCATCCTATGGGCGCGAACGGGTGCCTCGACCCGCCTGCGTGTGCCGAACGCTAGAAGAGCGTCGGCGCCTCGGCGATCGACCACGAGGCCCGGTGGTGGGGGCTGATGCCATGCGTGCGGATGGCTTCGCGGTGGTCGGGGCTCGCGTAGCCCTTGTTGCGCGCCCAGTTGTACGCGGGAAGCTCGTCATGCAGCTCGGTCATGAGGCGGTCGCGTGCGACCTTGGCGATGACGGATGCCGCGGCCGCCGACGCGCAGTCGCGGTCGGCCTTGATCACCGGGCGCACGGTGAGCCCCCACTCGCCCGCTGGACGGATGTAGTCGTAGTTGCCGTCGAGGATGACGATGGCGTCCTCCGGCACGACGCCGTGCGCGCGCAGATCCGCGATGGCGCGGATCGAGGCGAGCCCGAGTGCGCGCATGATGCCGATCTCGTCGATCTCCTCGGCGCTGGCCCACCCGACGGCGCTTGCGGCGACCCACGAGGCCGCGCGTGCCGCGACGTCGGCGCGCTTCGGTTCGGGCACGAGCTTCGAGTCGCGGAGCCCCTGCGGGATGCGTTTGCGCGACCGTGGGGCGTCCACGACCGCCGCGCCGACCGCGACCGGACCCGCCAGCGCCCCTCGCCCCACCTCGTCGCACGCGATGACGAGCGTGTGCTCGCGCAGGAGCCGACGCTCGAGCGTGAGGCGGGGCTCGGCGACGGTCACTTCCCGCCGCCCTCCGGCTCCGCGTCGGGCACCCCGGCGAACACCTCGTGGTGGAAGTCCAGCAGGCCGAACCGGTCGAATGGCCACGTCACGAGAAAGGCGCGGCCCACGAGGTTGTCGATGGGCACGAATCCCTTGCCCGGCTGATCGGTGTTGTACCGCGAGTCCTTCGAGCGGTAGCGGTTGTCGCCGAGCACCCAGAGGCTGCCCGCGGGGACCGTGACGTCGAAGGGATCGCCCGAAGCGGCGGTCTCCCCCGCCGGCAGCTTGACGTACGCGCTCTCGTCGACCGGGACGTCGTTGACGGTGATCTGCCCGATGGCGTTGCAGCACACGACGTGGTCGCCGGGAACCCCGATGATGCGCTTCACGAGATGGTCGTCGCTGTCGGGCGCCGCGAGGCCGACCAGCGACAGGACCCACTCGACACCCTCGACGACCGGAGGACGCGCCGGGGCCGTGCTGGGCGGCAGCCAGCCGCCCGGATCCTGGAACACGACGATGTCGCCGCGCTCGTAACCGCCGAAGCGCGGCGTGATCTCGTCGACGAGGATGCGGTCCTTGACGTGGAGGGTGTCCTCCATCGACCCCGAGGGGATGTAGAACGACCGGACGAGGAACGTCTTCACCACGAGCGAGACGAGGACGGCGATCAGGATGATCACGACGACATCGCGCAGGAACACCAGCCAGCCCCGACGACGCGGCTGAATGGTCGCAGCGGGCTCGGGCCGGGGCGCCGGCTCGGCCGGAGCCGACTTCTCGGTCGTCATGAGTTCCTTCACGGGTGCCGACGGTCGCGGCGACCCGCCTTCAAGGGTCGCACACTCCGGTCCTTCCGGAGAACGGACGAAGCCCCGGACCTTCCGGTCCGGGGCTTCGTGTCAGCGCTGCGGGGAGAGCGTCAGTTGCTCTCGCGCTTCTCCTTGATCTTGGCCTTCTTGCCACGGAGGTTGCGCAGGTAGTAGAGCTTCGCGCGACGCACGTCACCACGCGTCACGACCTCGATGTGGTCGATGACCGGGGAGTGCACCGGGAAGGTGCGCTCGACGCCGACCTGGAAGCTGATCTTGCGGACCGTGAAGGTCTCGCGCACCCCGTCGCCCTGGCGGCCGATGACGACGCCCTGGAAGACCTGGATACGCGAGCGGTTGCCCTCGGTGATGTTGACGTGCACCTTCACGGTGTCGCCGGCGTTGAAGGCGGGGATGTCGGAGCGGAGCGAAGCCGCGTCGACGGCGTCGAGGATCTGCATGATCGTCTCTCTCTGCGACCGCCACAGGTCGATCGCGGGAAGGATAGTAAGGACTGGGTGTGCCGCAGGCCTCCGGCTGACGCCGTACAGCTGGTTCCCCTGAGGCAGAACCGGTCAGGGCACAAACAGCCATTCTGCCATGGATGGCGCACCCGGCCAAACCGCGTCAGCTCCCGGGCGGAGTCCGCTTCTCGGAGATGACGATGACTTCGCGCGGAGCAGCCTCGGGCGCATCGGTCTCCGCGGGGATGTACGCAAGCCCTTCGGAGGTGTGCAGGACGAATCGCGAGGGCCGCGCCTCGCTCCACAGCTGCCACAGCTCGAGCCAGAAGAGGCCGACGCCGACGAGGATCGCCACCACCATGACGGGCGCCCACCACGCCTCGGCGAAGAAGCCGAGCGAGATGACGAGCAGGTGCCACACGGTGAACCCGAGCACGTCCCACCAGGAGACGGCGCGATGAGCCCGCACCGTCCCGCGCGCCCGCACCAGCACGGTGAGGAGCAGCTGCCACAGGAAGACGCCCGGTATGGCGAGGAACAGCACCCAGAGGAACGCCCAGCCGCCCGTGTTGAACACGGCCCATCCGACCAGGAGCCACAGCGGCAAGAGGAAGGCCGCCGGGATCAGCCAGCCGAAGAATGCACGACGCAGCCACATGCCACCGATGCTACGCCCGCGCACGACCGCCGTGGTCCGCTTCCGCGCGCCGCGGAGCATCCTCCCAGCCCCGCGCGTACGGGTCAGACAGAATGGAGGGGAACGAGAGGATCCCCCACATGATCGAGTTGCGCACGCCTGCCGAGATCGAGGCGATGAAGCCCGCAGGGCGATTCGTCGCCGAGACGCTCGCGACGCTGCGCGACGAGACCAAAGTGGGCACGAACCTCCTCGCGATCGACCGGCGCGCGCACGACCTCATCCGCAGAGCGGGCGCCGAGTCGTGCTACATCGACTACCACCCGTCGTTCGGCGCCCGTCCCTTCGGGAAGGTCATCTGCACCTCGGTGAACGACGCCGTGCTGCACGGACTCCCCTTCGACTACGCACTGCGCGACGGCGACCTCGTGTCGCTCGACTTCGCGGTCTCGGTGGACGGGTGGGTGGCCGACTCCGCGGTCTCGTTCGTCGTGGGATCCCCGCGCGACGAGGACCTGGCGCTCATCGACACCACCGAGCGTGCACTGGCCGCGGCCATCGGCGCGGCGACGGTGGGCAACCGCATCGGCGACATCTCGGCGTCGATCGCCGCGGTGGCCCACGCCGACGGCTATGCGATCAACACCGACTTCGGCGGCCACGGCGTCGGCAGGATCATGCACGGCGACCCGCACGTGCCCAACGACGGCAAGGCCGGGCGTGGCTACCCGCTCCGCGCGGGTCTCGTGGTCGCCCTCGAACCGTGGTTCCTGCAGACCACCGACGAGCTCGTGACCGACCCCGACGGCTGGACGCTGCGCTCGGTCGACGGCTCCCGTGGCGCCCACGCCGAGCACACCGTCGCGATCACCGAGGACGGCCCCGTCGTGCTCACCGACCGGTCCTGGCTCGGCGTCGCCTGACTCCGTGCACCTGACCGGTCCGGTCAGGTGCGCAGCTCCGCGCGGGGGGCGTGCGCGGGCGTCCCGGCGCCGGCGAGTGCGGCGAGCGATGCGGCCACCGAGTGATCGACCTCACGCTCGACCCGCGGGTGCTCGCTCAGAACGATGAGCGACTTCGCCGCGAGGCGCAGGGTGTCTCCCGGCTCGATGAGCGCCGAGTCTGCGCGCTCGCCCGCCGTGTCGATGACGACCTCCCAGTCGGGGCTGAACTCGACCACCGGGATGCGGAAGTCGATGATGTCGTCGCCGGCGTTGAAGAGGACGATGAAGTGGCGGTCGCGGATCGGATCGCCGCGCCGGTCCTTCTCGCGGATGCCCTGACCGTTGAGGAACACGCCGACCGCACGTCCGAAGCCGGACTCCCAGTCGTCCGGCTGCATGAGACTCCCATCGGGGCGCAGCCAGGCGATGTCCTGAATCGGAACGCCCGCGTCGCGGCGCACCGGCCGGCCCTCGAAGAACCGGCGACGGCGGAAGGTGGGGTGGTCGCGCCGCAGCCGGCTCATCGCCGCGGTGAATTCGAGCAGCGGGCGGTCCGCAGCATCCCAATCGATCCACGTGGTCTCGTTGTCCTGCGCATAGCCGTTGTTGTTGCCCTGCTGCGTGCGACCGAGCTCGTCGCCGTGCAGCAGCATGGGCACGCCCTGGCTGAGCATGAGCGTCGCGATGAAGTTGCGCTGCTGACGGGCGCGCATGGTCAGCACCGCGGGGTCGTCGGTGGGGCCCTCGACGCCGAAGTTGTCGGAGCGGTTGTCGTCGGCGCCGTCGCGGCCGTCCTCGCCGTTGGCCTCGTTGTGCTTCTCGTTGTACGACACGAGATCGCGCAGCGTGAAACCGTCGTGGGCAGTGACGAAATTGACGGATGCCACGGGCCGCCGCCCGGAGTGCTCGTAGAGGTCGCTCGACCCGGTGAGCCGCGAGGCGAACTCGCCGAGCGCCTGCGGCTCACCGCGCCAGAAGTCGCGGACGGTGTCGCGGTACTTGCCGTTCCACTCGGTCCACTGGGGCGGGAAGTTGCCCACCTGGTAGCCGCCGGGACCGACGTCCCACGGCTCGGCGATGAGCTTCACCTGCGACACCACCGGATCCTGCTGGACCAGTTCGAAGAAGGTCGACAGGCGGTCGACGTCGTAGAACTCGCGCGCGAGCGCGGAGGCGAGGTCGAAGCGGAAGCCGTCGACGTGCATCTCGAGCACCCAGTACCGCAGCGAGTCCATGAGGAGCTGGAGCGAGTGCGGATTGCGCACGTTGAGGCTGTTGCCGGTGCCCGTGTAGTCGGTGTAGAACCGCTTGTCGTCGTCGAGCTTGTAGTACGCGGCGTTGTCGATGCCCCGCATCGACAAGGTCGGCCCGAGGTGATTGCCCTCGGCCGTGTGGTTGTACACGACGTCGAGGATGACCTCGATGCCCGCCGCGTGCAGCGCGCGCACCATCCCCTTGAACTCCTGCACCTGCTGACCACGGTCGCCGGTCGCGGCGTAGCGGTTGTGCGGGGCGAAGTACGAGATGGAGTTGTAGCCCCAGTAGTTGGAGAGCCCCTTCTCCTCCAGCACCGCGTCGTCGACGAACTGGTGCACCGGCATGAGCTCGATCGCCGTCACCCCGAGCTTCGTGAGGTGCTCGATGATCGCCGGGTGCGCGACGGCGCTGTACGTGCCGCGCATGTCCTCCGGGATCGCGGGATGGCGCTCGGTGAGTCCGCGGACGTGCGCCTCGTAGATGAGCGTCTCGGAGTACGGAGTGCCGGGCCGGCGGTCGCCCGCCCAGTCGAAGAAGGGATTGACGACGACGCCCTTGATCATGTCGGCGGCGGAGTCCTCGTCGTTGCGCGAGTCGGGATCCCCGAACGTGTAGCCGTAGACCGATTGTCCCCACGTGACCGCGCCTTCGACGGCCTTCGCGTAGGGGTCGAGGAGCAGCTTGGCCGGATTGAAGCGCAAGCCGTTCGCGGGATCGTACGGGCCGTGGACGCGATAGCCGTAGCGCTGGCCGGGCTGGACGTTCGGCACATACGTGTGCCATACGAACGCGTCGACCTCCACGAGGTCGAGGCGCGTCTCTGCACCGCGTTCGCCGAACAGGCAGAGCTCGACGCGCTCGGCGCCCTCGCTGAACAGCGCGAAGTTCGTGCCGCTGCCGTCGAACGTCGCTCCGAGTGGATAAGCCGATCCCGGCCAAGTGTGCACGAATCTTCTCCTCGCGGTCGGGTCGCTTCACCCTATCGGAGCAGCTTCGCGCAACCGCGCGCAGGCCTTCGGGTCGCGGCATCCGTTTCCGCTCTTCTCACTTCTGCGGGCCGGCCGGTGTGACCGAAACGTTCGCTCGGGGTAACCGCCCGTGGTCCGGGGGTGAAACACCGTGCTCGTAGCGTCAGCGTCACCGAGACGTCTGCCCCCCGAGGAGGAGCCATGGCCCACCGCGACCGTGTCAACAGCCGGAAACATGACGCTGACGCTGCTGCAACATCACCGGCGTACGGTGACGACATGAGCGAGACCCCTGCCCTCGGCACCCACGTGGTGATCGTCGGCGCGGGCATGGTCGCGCACCGCTTCGTCGAGAGCCTGCTCAGCCGGGCAGGCGAAGAGTGGCGCATCACGCTCATCGGCGAAGAGGAGCGTCACCCCTACGACCGCGTCGGCCTCACCGGGTTCTTCGCCGGTGCCTCGGCCGAGGACCTCGAGCTCGAGCGCGCGGTGCTCGACGACGAGCGCGTGCGGTTCCTCCGCGGCGAGGCCGTCACCCGCATCGACCGCGCGGCACGACGTGTGACGACCCGCAGCGGCACGAGCCTCGCCTACGACCGGCTGATCCTCGCGACAGGCTCCTACGCCGCTCGCCTCGCGGTCGACGGCTTCGGTCTCGAAGGCTGCTTCGTCTATCGCACGCTCGACGACGTCGAGAAGCTCGAGGAGTTCGTCCAGCGCCGCTCGGCGGAGCTCGGAAGGCCCCTCGTCGGCACGGTGATCGGCGGCGGACTCCTCGGACTCGAGGCCGCAGGCGCCCTCCAGGGACTCGACGTCGACTGCACCGTGGTGCAGTCCTCCGACCGGCTCATGTCGGCGCAGCTCGACCTTCCCGCAGGCAACGCCCTGCGTCGACTCATCGAGTCGCGCGGGATCGCCGTGAAGACCGAAGCCGTCACCACCCGTCTCGACCCCGATCGCTCGGGGCAGGTGACAGGCCTCGAGTTCCGCGACGGCACGTACGCGCGCACCGACGTCGTGGTCTTCACGGTCGGCGTGCGCCCGCGCGACGAGCTGGCGCGGGGCGCCGGCCTCGACGTGCACCCCCGCGGCGGCGTGCTGATCGACGCCGGCTGCCAGACCTCCGATCCCCGTGTGCTGGCAATCGGCGAGGTCGCCAACTACGACGGCATGTGCGTGGGGCTGGTCGCGCCGGGCTATGCGATGGCAGAAGTCGCCGCCACCCGACTGCTCGGGGGCGACGCATCGTTCCCCGGCTACGACCTGTCGACAAAGCTCAAGCTGTCGGGCGTCGACGTCGCCAGCTTCGGCGACGCCTTCGCCGAGACGCCCGGCGCGCTCGACGTCACGTACGCCGACCCGGTGGCCGGCGTCTACAAGAAGCTCGTGCTGTCGGACGACGCGAAGACGCTGCTCGGCGGCATCCTCGTGGGCGATGCGTCGGCCTACGGCTCGTTGCGTCCGCTCGTCGGCGGGGCGCTCGGCGGCGACCCCGCCGCCTACCTCATGCCCGAGGGCGGCGTCGCCGCGCCCACCGGCGACCTCCCCGACGAGGCGCTCGTGTGCTCGTGCAACAGCGTCACGGCGGGCGCGATCCGTCACGCGGTGCACGAGGAGGGCTGCACGGATGTCGCGGCCATCAAGTCCTGCACCAAGGCCGGGGCGGCATGCGGCTCGTGCGTGATGATGGTCAAGAAGATCGTCGGCACCGAGCTCGCCAAGTCGGGCGCTGCACTCAGCAACGCGATCTGCGAGCACTTCGACATGTCGCGTCGCCAGCTCTTCGACGCGGTGCGCGTGTCAGGGCTCACGACCTTCAGCGCCGTCATCGAGCGCTTCGGGTCCGGCCGCGGCTGCGACATCTGCAAGCCTGCGCTCGCCAGCATCCTGTCGACGCTCGTTCGCGGGCACGTGCTGGAGGGCGAGAACGCCACCCTGCAGGACACCAACGACCACGTCATGGCCAACCTGCAGAAGGACGGCAGCTACTCGGTGGTCCCCCGCATCCCCGGCGGCGAGATCACTCCGGAGGGACTTCTGGTCATCGGCCAGGTCGCGAAGGACTTCGGCCTCTACACGAAGATCACCGGCGGACAGCGGATCGACATGTTCGGTGCGCGCCTCGAGCAGCTTCCCGAGATCTGGAAGCAGCTGGTGGACGCGGGCTTCGAATCCGGCCACGCGTACGGCAAGTCCCTGCGCACCGTGAAGTCGTGCGTCGGCTCGACGTGGTGCCGTTACGGTGTCCAGGACTCGGTCGGCATGGCGGTGCAGCTCGAGCTGCGCTACCGCGGTCTGCGCTCCCCGCACAAGATCAAGCTCGGCGTCTCCGGCTGCGCGCGCGAGTGCGCGGAAGCGCGCGGCAAGGACGTGGGCGTGATCGCCACCGAGGCGGGCTGGAACATGTACGTCGGCGGCAACGGCGGCTTCACGCCCCGCCACGCCGTGCTGCTCGCCGAGGGGCTCAACGACGACGAGCTCCTCACGGCGATCGACCGCTTCCTGATGTACTACATCTTCACCGCCGACCGCCTGCAGCGGACCGCGCCGTGGTTCGAGGACCTGGACGGCGGGATCGAGGGCCTCCGCGAGGTCATCTTCGACGACAGCCTCGGCATCTGCGCCGACCTCGACGCCGCGATGGCGGCCCACCTCGACTCGTACGAGGACGAGTGGAAGGCGACCCTCGAGGATCCCGAGAAGCTGCGCCGGTTCGCGTCGTTCGTCAACGCCCCGACGACGCCCGACCCCTCGCTGGCCTACACCGCCGAGCGTGGCCAGCCCCGACCCGCCACCGAGCAAGAGCGCGCCGACTCGCGCGTGCTCATCGCCGGAACGACCCTGGAGGTGCGCCGATGACCCTCGTCGACCCGCAGACGGCCGAGTACACCGCTCCCGACGGCTGGGTGCGCGTATGCGCGCTCGACGACCTCGAGATCGAGCGCGGGCGCGCCGCCCTCCTCGGGGGAACGCAGATCGCGCTGTTCCTGCTCCACGGGCCCGACGGCTCGACGGGCCGCGTGCACGCCGTCTCGAACCTCGACCCCTACAGCCACGCCCACGTCATCTCGCGCGGCATCGTCGGCACCCGCCAGGACGTCCCCACGGTCGCCTCGCCGATGTACAAGCAGGTCTTCGATCTGCGCACCGGCGTCTGCCTCGACACGCAGGGCAAGGAGCCCAAGAACCTGCACGTCTGGCCGGTGACCATCGACGACGGGCATGTCCTGGTCCGCTGGGAGGGCGAGCGATGACGGGGCGCGCGAAGACCGCTGTCGGGCGCGTCGACCTCATCGGCGGCGGCCCCGGTCCGATCGACCTGCTCACCCTGCGCGCGTGGCGCCTGCTGACGCGCGCGGAGGTCGTCGTGATGGACCGGCTCGGTCCGACCGACATCCGCGACCACGTCGGCCCCGACGTGGAGATCATCGACGTGGGCAAGCTTCCCGGCCACCACCCGGTTCCGCAGGACGAGATCAACGAGATCCTCGTCGACCGCGCCCGTGCCGGCAAGCGCGTCGTGCGCCTCAAGGGCGGCGACCCCTTCGTCTTCGGCCGCGGCGGCGAGGAGGTGGCGGCCTGCCTGGCGGCCGGCATCCCCGTCGACGTCGTGCCCGGCATCTCGAGCGCCGTCGCTGTGCCGCAGGCGGCCGGCATCCCGATCACCCATCGCGGTGTCGCGGGAGCGGTGCACATCATGAACGGACCGTCCGAGGTGACCGAGGCCACGCTCGCGGCCCTCCGCGACGACAGCGTGACGACGGTCATCCTGATGGGAGTCGGAGCACTGCCCCGCATCGTCTCGGACGCCCTCCACGCCGGCGTCCCCGCGGATCGCCCCGTCGCCATCGTCGAGCGCGGCCACCACCGCGACCAGCGCACGACGCGCAGTACCCTGGGGTCGGTCGTCGTCGATGCCGGCCTCGCCGGCGTGCGCAACCCCGCCGTCATCGTGGTCGGCGAGGTGGCCCGCGCCGGGCTGCTGCTTCCCGACCCCCAACTGGCAGGTGACATCGTCCTTTGAGCTCCACCCCACGCCCCACCCTCTCGGCCGCACTCGACGGCTGCACGATCGTCATCGCCGTCGATCGTCGCTCCTCCGAGCTGGCCGCTGCGCTCGAGCGTCATGGCGCTCACGTGCGCCACGCGCCCGCGCTGACGATCGTCCCCCACATCGATGACGACGCCCTCATCGCCGCGACGCGCGAGCTGATCGCGCGTCAGCCCGATGTGGTCGTCGCAACGACGGGCGTGGGCTTCCGTGGCTGGATGGAGGCCGCCGACGAAGCCGGACTGCTCGACGACCTCCACGCCGCGCTGTCCCGCGCCCAGATCGTCGCACGCGGCCCGAAGGCGCGCGGTGCGATCCAGCAGGCTGGTCTCACGGCAGACTGGGTGGCGGAGTCCGAGACCTCTGCCGAGCTGGGCGAGTACCTGCTCGCAGAGGGCGTCGCCGACCGGCGCGTGGCGGTGCAGCACCACGGCTCGGGCGCGGACGGCCTCGACGAGCTGTTCGAGGGCGCGGGCGCCGACGTGGTGAGCCTCACCGTGTATCGCTGGGGTCCTCCCCCGGACCCCGCCGCGGTCTCGCGCTCCGTCATCGCCGCGGCACAGGGCGAGGTCGACGCCGTGCTCTTCACGTCCGCCCCCGGCGCCGCCGAGTGGATCACCGCGGCACGGAACGAAGGCGTGCTCGACGAGATCGTCGACCGCGAGGCGGAACGACGCCTGCTCATGGCCGCCGTCGGCCCCATCACCGCAGGCCCGCTCCAGGACGCGGGCCTTCAGCCGCTGATCGCAGAGCGGGGTCGACTCGGCTCGCTGGTGCGGGCCGTCGTCACACACTTCGGCGGGGGCGGAGCGGCGTCGCTGCCGACCTCTGCGGGCCGGCTCGAGCTGCGCAGCACGGGCATCGTGCTGGACGGCCGGCACATCCCGCTGTCGCGCAGCGCCACCGACATCGTCGCTGCGCTGTTCGACGCGCAGGGCGGTGTCGTGTCGCGGCCTCGGCTGCAGGCGGCGCTGCCGCGGTCCGGCGAGAACACGCACGCCGTCGAGATGGCCGTCGCGCGACTGCGCGAGTCCCTGGGCGTCCCCGACCTGGTGAAGACCGTCGTCAAGCGCGGCTACCGGCTCAACGTGATCGAACCCGCCTGACGCCTCCTCGGCGATCTCGCCGGGGCCACGGCATCCGCCTCAGGCCGCAGGATCGGTCTCGCTCAGCAGGTCCGGACGATGCGCCCGCGTGCGTTCCAGGCTCTGATCGTGCCGCCACGCGGCGATCGCGCCGTGGTTGCCGCTGAGCAGGACCGCAGGCACGTCGAGCCCCCGCCATTCGGCGGGCTTCGTGTAGCTCGGGTACTCGAGCAGACCGAGCTCATGCGACTCCTCGACGAGGCTCTCGGGGTTGCCCACGACGCCCGGGATCAGCCGGGACACCGCCTCGATCACGGCCATCGCGGCGACCTCTCCCCCATTGAGCACGTAGTCGCCGAGGCTCACCAGCCTCACCCGCCCTCGCGCCGAGTAGTGGTCGACGACGCGCTGGTCGATCCCCTCGTAGCGTCCGCAGGCGAACACGAGGTGCTTCTCGCCGGCGAGCTCCCGGGCCAGCGGCTGCGAGAACAGCTCGCCGGCCGGCGACGGCACCAGCAGCACCGCGTCGTCGCTCAGCACCTCGTCGAGCGCCTCGCCCCACGGCTCGGGCTTCATCACCATTCCGGCGCCCCCGCCGTACGGGGTGTCGTCGACGGTGCGATGGCGATCGTGGGTCCAGTCCCGCAGATCGTGGACGTGCATGTCGAGGATGCCGCGGTCACGGGCTTTCCCGATGAGCGAGACGCCGAGCACGTCGAAGAACGTCGGGAAGATCGTGACGATGTCGACGCGCATGCCTTCGAGTCTAGAAGCCCCGCGTGTTTCCGACGTGTGACAGGGCGTCCACCTCGGGCGACCGCATCCGTGATCGAGAAGTGACGGAGAGGTAACCGCGCGAGCAGTCGGGCGGAAACACCGCCTTCCTAGCGTGGAGACACACTCACCCCCAGTGTGTGCTCACCTTCAGGGAGGCGCCATGACCACGACCGACACCCCGTCGATGACGGATACCGCTGCTCCATCCCGCACCATCGCACCGGCCGACGCGCCGGTCACCCTCACGCATCGCCCCGGCCGCTGGATCGACGGCTGGAACGCCGAGAACCCGGCGTTCTGGGCGGCGTCCGGCCGCGCCATCGCCAGACGCAACCTCGGCTGGTCGATCTTCGCCGAGTTCCTCGGGTTCATCATCTGGCAGCTGTGGAGCATCGTCGTCGTGATGCTGCCCGCCGCCGGCTTCCAGCTCACCAGCTCCGAGTCGTTCTGGCTCATCTCGCTGCCCAGTCTCGTCGGCGCGACCCTGCGCTTCCCGTACACGTTCATGGTCGCGATCTTCGGTGGCCGCAACTGGACGATCGTGTCGGCGGCGCTGCTGCTGATCCCCGCGACACTGCTCGGCATCGTCGTGTCGAACCCCGAGACCCCATTCGGCGTGCTGCTGCTCGTCGCGGCGCTCGGCGGCGTCGGCGGCGGCAACTTCGCGAGCTCGATGGCGAACATCACCTACTTCTTCCCGCAGAAGGAGAAGGGCTGGGCCCTCGGTCTGAACGCCGCCGGCGGCAACCTCGGCACCTCGGTCGCCCAGTTCGCCGTGCCGATCGCGGTGACCATCGGCGCCGGCGCGACCCTCAACATCTCGCTCGCCGGCTGGATGTGGATCCCGCTCATCCTGCTCGCGATCTTCGGCGCCTGGCGCTACATGGACAACCTGTCGTCGGCGAAGGCGGACTTCGGCAGCTCCGCCGCGGCACTGCGCGAACCGCACCTGTGGGTCATGGCGCTGCTCTACATCGGCACCTTCGGCTCGTTCATCGGGTTCGCGAGCGTCTTCCCGAAGCTCATCGCCGACCAGTTCCCCGAGTTCTCCACGCTCCAGGTCGGCCAGGCGGCGGTCTCGCTCGCGTTCCTCGGCGCGCTCGTCGGCTCGCTCGCGCGCCCCTACGGCGGCCGTCTCGCCGACCGCTTCGGCGGCGCACGCGTGACGGTGTGCGCCTTCTCGGTGATGGCGCTCGGCGCGCTCGCTCTGGTCTGGACGCTGCCGATGCACAACTTCGTCGTCTTCCTCGCGTGCTTCCTCGTGCTGTTCGCGGCCACCGGCATGGGCAACGGGTCCACCTACCGCATGATCCCGAGCATCTTCGCCGCGCGCTCGCAGGCGCGGGGCTACGAGCCCGGCACGCCGGAGGCCACGAAGATGATCCGCAAGGCGGCTGCGGCGCTCGGCCTCATCTCGGCGATCGGCGCGTACGGCGGGTTCCTCGTGCCCCAGGTGCTCAACGCCTCCCAGCTCGCCACCGGCGGCTACCAGGCCGCGTTCTACGGCTTCGTCGCCGCGTACGTGGGGCTC
Source organism: Microbacterium sp. Soil_C_42 (assembly GCF_057656735.1). Lineage (NCBI taxonomy): Bacteria > Bacillati > Actinomycetota > Actinomycetes > Micrococcales > Microbacteriaceae > Microbacterium > Microbacterium sp. Soil_C_42. The sequence continues at coordinate 129,946 of NZ_JBDGJU010000002.1, read as the reverse complement.
CTGCTGCTCACGGTGTTCGTGTACGTGATCCCCCGGGCGTCGCTGGCGAAGCAGCGCATCTGACCGCACCTGCTCTGACGGAGAGCGGATGCCTCGACCCGAGGCATCCGCTCTTCTGCGTGTCCGTCCGCATCGCCGTCGACGGAGTCCGTTCGCCACCTGTGCACGCGAAACGCGCCGATTCGCGTGCACAGGCGACGAACACAGCGGAGGCGACCGCGTCGGTGTGGCGACGACGCGGAGGGGGCGCGGCGGGGCGACCCGGCGACCCGAGATGCCGCGACGGCGCGACGGCGCGACGTCAGTAGACGTCGCGGACGTAGCGCTCATCGGCGGCGAGGCCGCGGACGTACTCGGCGGCGGCCTCCTCCGAGAGCTTGCCGTGCTGCTGGGCGATGGCGACCAGCGTGGCGTCGACGTCCTTGGCCATGCGCATCGCGTCACCGCACACGTACACGTGTGCGCCGTCGTCCTGGAGCCAGCGCCACAGGTGGGCGCCGTGCTCGATCATGCGGTCCTGCACGTAGATCTTCTGCCGCTGGTCGCGCGAGAAGGCGACGTCGAGGCGCGTGAGGAACCCGTCCTCGCGCATCTCATCGAGCTCGTCGCGGTAGTAGAAGTCGCTGGCGGCGTGCTGCTCGCCGAAGAACAGCCAGTTGCGGCCGGTGTGCCCGTCGGCGCGGCGGTCGTGGAGGAACGCGCGGAACGGCGCGATCCCGGTGCCTGGGCCGATCATGATCATCGGGGTGTCACCGGCCGCCGGCGGGCGGAAGGCGGGCGAGCGCTGCAGATACACGGGCGCGGCGAGGGCGTCGCCGTCCGCGAGGAACGTCGAGCACACGCCGCCGCGGGCGCGTCCGGAGTCGGTCTCGAAGCGGACCACCGAGACGGTCAGCTCCACGGTGTCAGGGTCGGCCTTGGGGCTCGACGAGATGGAGTACTGGCGGGGCTGCAGTCGCTTGAGCACGCCGGCCCAGTCGGCGGCGGTGGCCTGCACCGGGAAGTCGCGCACGAGGTCGACCGCCTGCTGGCTCCACAGGAACTGCTCGAGGCGCCCCTTGTTCTCACGCCGCAGCAGACCGGCGAGCATGCTGTCGCCGCTGCGCTCCGCGATGAAGCGCACCAGGTCGACGGGCGTCTTCGTGATGTCGAGCCGCGTGCGCAGGGCGTCGGCGAAGGTGCGCTCCTCGCCGTCGATCTCCACGATCTCGAGCGGCGCGATGCCGGTCGCGTCGAGCCACTCTGCGACGACCGCCGGGGCGTTCGCGCACACGACGCCGAGTGAGTCACCGGCCTCGTAGGTCGCGCCCGAGCCCGAGAGGTCGAACGCGATGCGCCGCACCTCCTTCTGCGAACCCGGCCCGCTCAGCAGGTCGTTGCGCACGAGCGGTGCCTGCACCGGGTTGGACCGGCTGAACAGGCGCTTCGCCGGCGGAGCCTGGACGGCGACGGATGCTGCACCCGTCGTCCCTTCCGCGGCCAGGGTGTCGAGGATCTGGGACAGCCACGCCTCGCGCGGTTCGTCGGCGTCGGGCTCGAGGTCCACCCGCTCCAGGAGCGCGGTCGCGCCGAGCTCGCCCAGGCGACTGTCGAGCCGCCGACCGTGGCCGCAGAAGTCGTCGTAGTTCGAGTCGCCGAGCGCGAGCACCGCGTAGCGGAGCCCTGACAGTTCGGGAGCGCCGTCTGCGTTGAGCTCGTGCCAGAGCGCGGCGGCGTTGTCAGGGGGACCGCCGTCGCCGAACGTGGAGGTGACCACGAGCAGGCGCTTCACCGCCGTCAGGTCCGTCGCGCGCAGCTCCGCCATGCTGCGTGCACGCGCGGGGATGCCGCGCGCGCCGAGGGCGGCGGTCGCGGCCGTCGCGAACTCCTCGGCGTTGCCCGTCTGCGAGCCCCAGAGCACCACGACCTCGTCGATGCCCTCGGCCCGCGGCGTTCCCGTCCCGACCGACGTGCGGGAGAACGCCCCCGCGAGCACGCCGTCGAACCAGGCCCGCACGAGCGCACCGAGCGGGGCCTCGTCAGGCAGCACCGGCACCTCGTCCGGAGCGAGCACCGCCGACCGCACCGTGGAGAGGAAGCCTGCGAGGTAGGCGCCCTCCAGATCGCTCAGCTGCGGCGGCGCAAGCGCCACGCCGGCGCTCGCGAGCGCCTCGTCGGCGGATGCGGTCGACGAGCCTGCTCCCCCGACCGCCGGGCCGACCCGGCGGAGGGTCACCGCGGCGAACTTGAACTCCGGCTGCGCCGACAGCGGGTCCACCGCGTCGCTCGTCACGGCGTTGACGGTGACGTACTCTCCGTGCTCGTCGTTCCAGTGGAACGGCGCGAACAGTCCCCCCGGCTGCACGCGGTCGGTGAGCACCGCGGGCACGACGAAGCGGCCGCGGCGCGAGGCGACCTCGACCTGGTCGCCCTCGGCGATGCCGAGCCGCTCGGCGTCGACCGGGTGCACCTCGACGAACGGTCCGGGGTGCAGCTTCGCGAGCTTGGCGACCCGGCCGGTCTTCGTGAGTGTGTGCCAGTGGTGTGGGAGGCGCCCGGTGTTGAGCACCCAGGGGTAGTCGTCGTCGGGAAGCTCCGCCGGTGGCAGGTGAGGCCGCGCGAGGAACTGCGCACGCCGCGACGGCGTCGCGAACGCGAGGCGCGGGACGGTGCCGTCGTCGTCGACGTGCAGCGACTGGCTCACCCCGTCGTTGAGGTAACGGATCGGATGCCGCGTCGCGGCGTCGTCCGGCGGTGCGGGCCATTGCACCGGGGTCTCGCGCAGGCGGTCGTAGGTCACGCCGCGCAGATCCCACCCGGTCTGGGGATTCCAGAATCGTCGGATCTCATCGAACACCTCAGCGCTCGAGGCGAAGTCGAATCCCTCGAAGCCCATCGCACGGGCGATCTGGCAGATCGTGAGCCAGTCCGGCTGAGCCTCGCCCGGCGCGGCGATCACGTCGCGCACGAGGGTCAGGGTGCGGTCGCTGTTCACCGTCACACCATCGGCTTCGACCCACAGCGTCGCCGGCAGCAGGATGTCGGCGTACGCGGTGGTGGCCGTCTCGGTGTAGACGTCCTGCGCGATGACGAGCTCAGCGGTCTCCAGCGCCTCGATCACCGTCTTGCGGTTCGCCACCGATGCGACGGGATTGCTGCAGATGATCCAGACGGCCTTGATCTCGCCGTCGGCCGCTCGGCGGAACATGTCGATCGTCCCCGAGCCCGACTCCGCGCGGATCGCCCCCGGCTCCAGTCCCCAGACGTCCTCGACGAACGCGCGGTCGGGGGCGCTGAACACCGCGCGCTGGCCGGGCAGCCCCGGCCCCATGTACCCCATCTCGCGCCCGCCCATCGCGTTCGGCTGGCCGGTCAGCGAGAACGGCCCGCTTCCGGGCCGGCAGATCGCGCCGGTCGCGAGGTGGAGGTTGCAGATGGCGTTCGTCGACCAGGTGCCGTGCGTGGACTGATTGAGGCCCATCGTCCACAGCGTCATCCACTCGCCGGCCTCGCCGATCCAGCGGGCGGCGGTGCGGATGTCGTCTTCGGCCAGTCCGGTCAGTTCGGCGACCCGTGCCGGCGGGTACTCGGCGAGGAGCTCGTCCATGTGCTCCCAGCCCTCGGTGTGGGCGGCGATGAACTCCTCATCGATGTCGCCCGCCGCCACCAGGAGGTGCAGCAGGCCGTTCAGCAGCGCGAGGTCCGTGCCGGGCCGGATCTGCAGGAACAGGTCGGCGCGGTCAGCGGTGGTGGTGCGACGCGGGTCGACCACGATCAGCTTCGCACCCTGCTTCAGCCGGTCTGCCATGCGCAGGAAAAGGATGGGGTGGCAATCGGCGGTGTTGGAGCCGATCACGAAGAAGAGGTCGGCCCGGTCGAAGTCCTCGTACGATCCGGGGGGCCCGTCCGCACCCAGCGACTGCTTGTAGCCGGTGCCGGCCGACGCCATGCACAGCCGCGAGTTCGACTCGATGTGGATACCCCGCAGGTACCCCTTGACCAGCTTGTTCGAGAGGTACTGCGCCTCCATGCTCATCTGCCCCGACACGTACAGCGCGATCGCATCGGGACCGTGCTCGTCGAGGATCGCGCGGAGGCGGGCCGCAGCATCCGTCACCGCATCAGACACCGCAACGGGCGCCGCGGGCTCACCGCGGGACGGCCGGACGTGCGCCGTCGTCATGCGACCCGGAGCGTGCATGAGCTCGGCGTGGGTCGCACCCTTGGTGCACAGCCGCCCGGCGTTCGTCGGGTGCGCGCGGTCGCCCGCCACCTTCGCGATGGCGAGCGGATGCCCCGGCCCGGCGTCCGAGGTCGTCACCGAGATACCGCAGCCGACGCCGCAGTAGGAGCACACGGTGCGCACTTCGCCCATGTCTTCGATGGTCCCGGATGGACATTCCGGGGCCTTTCCCGCCGTGTTTCCCGCAGATCACATCTGCCGCACGCCGAGCGACCGCTCGCAGTGAAGAGGAGTCAGTCGGCGGAGTCGGGCTCGGAAGGAGCCTCGCCGGCTTCGTCGGGGATCTCTTCGAAGAGTCCTGCGGGCGGCGTCACGATGACGCGACCGCCCGCGATGTCGACCTCGGGCACGATCGCCCTGACGAACGGCACCAGAACCTCGTCGTCGCGGACCTTCACGATGAGCAGGTCCTGCGAGGGGAAGTGGTCCACGCGTGCGACCTTGCCGACGGTCTCACCGTCACGCACGACGTCGAGGCCGACGAGCTGGTGGTCGAACCAGGCGTCCTCCTCGGCGGGAGAGGCCTGGATGTCTTCGTCGACCCAGAGGATCGCGCGGAGAAGGCCTTCGGCCGCGTCGCGGTCGTCGACGCCCTCGAAGAAGGCGACCGGGTGGCTGTTCATCCACTTGAACTCGCGCACCGTGAGGGGCTTGCCGTGCCACGGCGACGACTCGGGAACCTGAAGCGTGAACGTGGCGCCGGGGACGAAGCGCCCCTCGGGGTCGTCGGTGTACAGCTCGAGCTTGATCGCGCCCTTCAGGCCGTGCGCCTTCACGAGGCGCCCGACCCGGAGCTGCGTCTTGCCCGCGGGGGGAACTGCGTTCACGGGCTTGCGGGCGTCCGCGCCCGATCCCGTGGTGTCGCCGGCGGACACCTCAGTCGTCCGCGACGTCGACGCGCACGCGGCGGCCGTCGGCGAGGGCAGAGATGAGGGTGCGCAGGGCTTTGGCCGTGCGGCCGCCGCGCCCGATCACGCGACCCCGGTCATCGGGGTGGACGTGCACCTCGAGCACGTCGCCTCGCGGCGACGTGGACGAGTCGATGCGGACGTCGTCCGGGTGATCGACGATCCCCTTGACGACGTGTTCGAGCGCGGCGGCGAGCAACGGATTACTCGGCGGACTCGGCGGCGGCCTCATCGGCCGCGTCGGTCGCCTCGTCGGCGGGAGCCTCGGCGGGCTCCTCGGCCTTCTTCTCCGCCTTCGGCTTCACGACCGACTTCTTCGAGGCGTCGACCTCGAAAGCGGCCTTGTCCTCGCGGGTCTTCACGGTCGAGACCGCGTTCTTGTCGCCCTTGAACTGGCCCCAGTCGCCGGTCAGCTTGAGGATGGCGAGCACCTGCTCGGTCGGCTGGGCGCCGACGGACAGCCAGTACTGCGCACGCTCCGAGTCGACCTCGATGAACGAGGGCTGCTCGGTGGGGTGGTACTTGCCGATCTCCTCGATGACACGACCGTCGCGCTTGGTGCGCGAGTCGGCCACCACGATGCGGTAGTAGGGCGCACGGATCTTGCCGAGGCGCTTGAGACGAATCTTGACAGCCACGATTCTCCTGAATGTGTGGAAAGTGATTGAACCGGTCGCCTGGAGCGTGGGGTGCACACCCGGCGGAAGCTCTGAGGGAGGATCTCCGCGCTGGATAGAGGGTCGAGCGGGTGATCCAGCCCTCTATTCTGCCAGATGTCTTCCTGTGCCGTGAACCAAACGGATCCGGCGAGTCCCCGTGTCAGACTGTGCCCATGACGGTGCCCTTCGCGACATCCGCCCGATCGTCCGTCGGTCTCGAGTGGGAACTGATGCTCGCCGACTCCGCCACCGGAGACCTCATCCCCGGCGCGCCCGGGCTGCTCGCCGCCCTCGAGGAGCGCTCGACACTCGAGCGCTACACGGTCACCGGGGAACTGCTGACCAACACCGTCGAGCTGACCAGCGGGATCGGCGACACGGTCGCGGCCGCCGTCGACGACATCGCCGACGCGATCGCCGAGGTGCGCACCTACACCGACCCCCACGGCATCGATCTGCTGTGTGCCGGCAGCCACCCGTTCGCGCAGTGGTACGACCAGAGCGTCACCGACAAGACCAGGTACCACAAGCTCATCGAGCGCACCCAGTGGTGGGGCCGCAACATGATGATCTGGGGCATCCACGTGCACGTCGGCGTCGACGACGTCGACAAGGTGTTCCCGATCATCAACGCCCTCGCCGTCTATCTCCCCCACCTCCAGGCGCTGTCGGCGTCGAGCCCGTTCTGGGCGGGCGACCGCACCGGCTACGCGTCGAACCGCGCCCTCGTCTTCCAGCAGCTGCCGACCGCGGGACTCCCCTGGCCGCTGCACGACTGGACCGAGTTCGAGGGCTACCTCGACGACATGGTGAAGACGGGCGTGATGGAGGACGCCTCGGAGGTGCGGTGGGACATCCGCCCCGCTCCGCGCTGGGGCACGATCGAAGTCCGTGCGTGCGACGGGATGTCGACACTGCCGGAGCTCGCCGCGATCGCCGCGCTCGTCCAGGTGCTGGTCGAGCACTTCTCGCGCAGACTCGACGAAGGCCTGCCGCTCGAGACGATCCAGCCCTGGTTCATCCGCGAGAACAAGTGGCGTGCTGCCCGCTACGGCCTCGATGCGCGCGTGATCGTGGACCATCTGGGCACGCAACGCCCGGTCGTGGACCACCTCCGCGAAACCCTGGAGGAGGTGGACGGCATCGCCGTCGAGCTCAAGTGCGCGCGTGAGCTCGAAGGGATCCGGACGATCCTCAGCGACGGCGCGAGCTACTCGCGTCAGCTCGCGATCGCCGATGCTGCGGACGGCGACCTCCGTGAGGTCGTCCGTCACCTCGTGGGCGAGTTCCGCTCAGGCCCCACCCTGCGCGAGCATCTCGCTGCGCTCGGTCACTGATCCGGCGCAGCCGTGTGGGCTCACGGATGCTGCGGCCCGCAGCATCCCCCTTCCACCCCTCAGCCGCGCCCGAGCATCTTCTGCAGCTCTGCGAGGTCGGCCTCGGTCGGCGCGCCCTTCGCGCCACCGCCGCCGAGCCCGAAGCCGGAACCGGTCGGCGCCTCCGCGGCCTGAGCCGCGATGCCGGCGTTCTCGGCGGCGCGCTTGGCAGGATTGCCCGACCGCGAGCCCTTCGCCTTCTGCTGCTTGCCGCGCTTCGACGACGCGCCCGGACGACCCGCGCCGGGGATCGGGCCCATGCCGGGGATGTTCGGCACGCCGCCGCGGGCGACGGTCTTCATCATCTTCGCGGCCTGGTCGAATCGCTGCACGAGCTGGTTGACGTCGGTCACGGTCATGCCCGAACCGCGCGCGATGCGCAGGCGGCGCGAGCCGTTGAGAAGCTTCGTGTTGCGGCGCTCGGCGGGGGTCATCGATCGGATGATCGCCTCGGTGCGATCGATCTCGCGCTCGTCGAAGTTGTCGAGCTGATCCTTCATCGAGCCCATGCCCGGGAGCATCCCGAGCATCTTCTTCATCGAGCCCATCTTGCGCATCTGCTGCATCTGCGCGAGGAAGTCCTCGAGGGTGAAGGTCTCGGTCGCGAGCTTCTCGGCGACCTTGAGCGCCTCTTCCTCATCGAACGCCTGCTGCGCCTGCTCGATGAGGGTGAGGATGTCACCGAGGTCGAGGATGCGCGACGCCATGCGATCGGGATGGAACGCCTCGAGGTCGTCGAGACCCTCACCCGTCGACGCGAAGATGATCGGGCGGCCGGTCACCGAGGCCACCGACAGCGCGGCACCGCCGCGTGCGTCGCCGTCGAGCTTGGAGAGCACGACTCCGGTGAAGTCGACGCCGTCCTGGAACGCCTTCGCCGTGTTGACGGCGTCTTGACCGATCATCGCGTCGATGACGAAGAGGACCTCGTCGGGATCGGTCGCCTTGCGGATGTCGGCGGCCTGCTTCATCAGCTCGGCGTCGACACCGAGGCGGCCGGCGGTGTCGATGATGACGACGTCGTGCTGCTGTCGACGGGCGACCTCGACGCCGTCCTTGGCGACCTTGACCGGGTCTCCGACACCGTTGCCCGGCTCGGGCGCGTAGATCGCGGCGCCGGCGCGCTGGGCGACGACCTGCAGCTGATTGACGGCGTTGGGCCGCTGGAGGTCGGCGGCGATGAGGAGCGGCGTGTGGCCGTCCTTCTCGAGCATCTTCGCCAGCTTGCCCGCGAAGGTCGTCTTTCCGGAGCCCTGGAGGCCCGCGAGCATGATGACGGTCGGCGGGTTCTTGGCGAACTGCAGGCGGCGCTGCTCGCCGCCGAGGATGGCGACGAGCTCCTCGTTGACGATCTGCACGACCTGCTGGGCCGGGTTCAGGGCCCGGTTGACCTCGTCGCCCAGCGCACGCTCGCGCACCTTGGCGGTGAACTCCTTGACGACGGGCAGGGCCACGTCGGCGTCGAGCAGGGCGCGCCGGATCTCGCGGACCGTGCCGTCGACGTCCGCGGGCGTGAGCTTGCCCTTGGTGCGGAGGTTGCGGAAGGTCTCGGTGAGCCGGTCGGAAAGGGTGCCGAAAGTCGCCATGATCCCCCGATTCTACGGGAGCGCGCCACGTGCTTCGCCGTGCGGCGTCGCCTCGCCTTTCACGCCCCCTTCATGTGCGAGCACCGTCCGGTGCCCGCTCATAGCCGTACGGGGTGAGCGTCAGCTCCGCCTGACCGCCGGTGAGCGCACGCAGGTCGAGAACGTAGCGCGCGAGCTCCGCGTCCGGGACGGTCGCGACGACGCGGGTGCGTCCGTCTGCGTGGGTCTCCGACTGGACCACGCGACCCCGGCGTCCCGACAGGTCCGTCAGCACATGCCCCTGTCCGGCCGCCGGGACGACGACGACCACCGTCGAGACGGGTTCGAGCAGCACGGCCCCCGCTTGCGCGAGAGCCGCTTTGACCCCGATGGCCGCGGCGGTGCGGAAGGCCATCTCCGACGAGTCGACCGAGTGCGACTTGCCGTCGTAGAGCTCGACGCGAACGTCGACGACCGGATGCCCGAGCGTGCCGCCGGCAGCGAGGGCGTCGCGAGCGCCCTTCTCGACGGCCGGGATGTACGAGCGGGGCACGGCGCCGCCCACGACGGAGTCGACGAACTCGAAACCTCCTCCGGGAGCGAGCGGCGAGACCCGCAGCATGACGACGGCGAACTGCCCGTGCCCGCCCGACTGCTTCTTGAGCTTGCCCTCGGCCGACGCGCTGTGCGCGATCGTCTCCCGGTAGGCGACCGGCGCCGGGCCTGTCGTCACATGCACGCCGAGCACGCGCGCGAGCCGCTCGACGGCGACCGCCACGTGCGTGTCGCCGAGTCCGCGCAGGATCGTGTCCGGACCGACGCGATCCACGACGAGCGTCGGATCCTCGGCGAGGAGGCGGCCGAGCGCCGTCGTGAGCTTCGTGTCGTCCGACTGCGATACCGGCTGCAGGCTCATCGCGAACACCGGCGGCCGATCGGGCAGCCGCGCAGGACGGGCATTCGTCTGCGGCCGGCTCCACAGCAGCGAGCCCGATGGCGTGCCGGCGAGTTTGGCGACGGCCCCGATCTCGCCGGCCTGCAGCGCGTCGACCGGCAGATGGTCGGCTCCACGAAGCCGGAACAGCGCGGGCATCCGCTCCTCCACGCCTGTCGTGGCGTTGCGCAGGCGATCACCGGGTCGCAGGACTCCCGAGAGGACTTTGAGCATCGCGATCTGACCCACGAACGGGTCTGCCACGGTGCGGAACACGTGGACCAGCTTTTCGCCTGCGGGCGCGGACGCGACGCTGTGCGCGCTGCCTCCCCCGCCGTCCTCGTCCACGCCGAGCACGATGCTGCTGTCACGGTGCGCGACGGCGGGCGCGAGCTCGCCCAGGAGGTCGAGCACGCGGTCGACGCCTGTCCCGGTCATGGCGGAGCACACGACGACGGGCACGCCGTCGCCGGCGGCGACGGTGCGGGCGAGCGTGCGCCCGAGTTCTGCAGCCGCCGGCTCGCGTCCCTCGAGGTATGCCTCGAGCTGGTCGTCATCCCGCGACACGATCTCCTCGGTGACCGCTTGATGAAGGCGGTGCTCCTCCTCGGCGAGGTCGGCGGGCACCGGTTCTTCGTGCTGTCCGCCGTCCGCGTCGTAGAGCACAGCCTGCTCGGACAGGAGGTCCGCGATGCCCTGGAAGGACTGCGACTCCCCGACAGGAAGCTCCAACGCCCAGATGCGGTCACCGAACTCCTCACGGAGCTGATCGAGGACTCCGCGGAAAGACGCACGCGCACGGTCCTCCTGCGTCACGACGACGACACGGGCGACGCCGGCGGCCTCCGCGGCGGACCACGACGCCCGGGCGCCGGCGGTCACGCCGTCGATGGCGCTCACGACGAGCACCGCCACATCGGCGACCGCGAGCGCGGCGTCCACGGCGCCCGCGAAGTCCGGGTGCCCGGGTGTGTCCAGGAGCGTGATGCCGCAGTCCGCGTCGCCGACACGCCAGGACAGCCACGCCGGCGTCAGTCCGAGCGTCGTATGACGCGCGATCTCCTCGGGTTCGTGATCGCACACGGTCGTACCCTGCTCGATCGCCCCCCGCCGCGAAATCGCTCCCGCGCGGTGCAGCAGCGCCTCCGCCAGCATCGTCTTGCCCGAACCCGTCGCGCCGATGAGGGCGACGCCGCAGTGCATGGAGAGTGCGGATGCCGATTCCACGGTGACCTCCCACGACGATGTGCGCTGGGCACCATCGTGCACCGTCTCGGAGGCGGCTGCCAGAGGACCTGGCGCAGCACCGCCGCGCGGGCAAGGTCACTCCGCGGGCCCGAGCTCCTGGAAGAGCGTGAGCTGCAAGCCGGCCGGGCCGCGCAGGCGCGCGTTGACCGAGCGCCAGGGCGTCAGGCGCGCGGATGCCTCGATCTCGGCACCCGCGTCGGACAGCCGGATGGCGGTGCTCGCCGTGTCGGCGACCTCCAGTGCCAGACGGATCCGGTCGCTCGGAGCGTCGCCGTCGGTCTCGACGCGGTCGATGAAGTCGACCTGGGCGGGATTGGCGATCTCGAGCGTTGCGCGACCGGCCGCGAGGATGGCGACCCGCGCGCCCCCCTCCGCCTCGTATGCCTCGGCCTGAGGCATCCCGACCACGTCGCGGTAGAACGCCAGGGTCTGCTCGAAGGCTGCGGCCTGCACCACGACGCGAAGCTGCGCGACGTCGCCGGCCGGAGCCGCCGACGACACCGGCGCCGCGACGTCGGCCGCGAGGGAGAGGAAGCGGGAGAGCGACGTGCGTCCGGCGCCGTCGTGCGCCCATGCTTCGACGGCGGCGAGGACCGCGCCGCCCCACGCCGCTCCGGCGACCTCGGCGCGGACGCGGTCCGCACCGCCCGCCAGCACACGAGCGGAGACCGCTCGTGCCACACGCGCTCGCCGCAGCGCGGCATCACGCTCGTATTCCGCTTCCAGACCCATCGCCGTGGCATTCACGATCCCGAGGGCGAGGCTGTCGGGCGCGAAGGAATCGGCGATGCCCAGCGTCGCGGCGCGAACGGCGGCGGAGGCATCCGTCCCGTCCATTGCCTCGAGGCGCTGCTCGAAGACCGTCAGCCTTTCGTCCAGACCCGCCCAGAGAACGTCGGACTTCGACGAGAAGTAGTTGAAGAAGCTGGATCGGCTGACTCCGGCACGACGGGCGATGTCGACGATCGACGTCTGCTCGTACCCCTGCTCGAGGAAGAGCTCGCAGGCAGCCTCGGCGATGGTCTCGCGCGACGACGACCTGGGGCGTCCCGCGCGCGGCTCGGTGGACATGAAGCCCACCCTATTGGCCGCCCTCCGCGCGCGTGCCGGGGATGGCCGGAAGCGACGGCGCGGCGCGACGTGGGATGTATTGTTGGACGCGATCCATCAATCGCCACAAGCGAAGAGCGAAGGAGCACGATGCTCGACATCCAGACTGTCGGCCTCTCCCCCGACTACGTGCCGTATCTCGACGGGTGGGCGCTGCAGCGCAGCCTTCACTCGGACATCGTCGCGGGGACCCGGCCCGACACCCTCCTTCTGCTCGAGCACGAGCCGGTCTACACCGCGGGGGCGCGCACAGCGCGCCACGAGCGGCCGACCGACGGCACGCCGGTCGTCGACGTCGACCGCGGCGGCAAGATCACGTGGCACGGGCCCGGCCAGCTGGTCGGCTATCCGATCGTGCGCCTCGCCGAGCCGGTGGACGTGGTCGCCCATGTGCGCCGGCTCGAGCAGCTGCTCATCGACGCCCTGCACGAGTTCGACGTCGACGGCTACCGCGTCGAGGGACGCAGCGGCGTATGGGTGCGCCGCCCGCTCGGCGAGGACAAGGTCGCGGCCATCGGCGTGCGCGTACAGCGCGGCGTCACGATGCACGGCTTCGCGCTGAACTGCGACAACTCGCTGGCAGCCTTCCGCGGGATCATCCCCTGCGGGATCACGGATGCCGGGGTCACGACCGTCAGCGAGGTCGTCGGTGCCGACATCTCCCCGAGCGACGTGATCGACACCGTGTCGCGGGTGTTCGCCGACGACTTCGCGGGGGTTCCGGCATGAGCGCCTGCGGCACGCCGGGCGCGGCATCCGCCCCCTCCTCCGCTCCCGACGGGCGAAAACTGCTGCGGCTCGAGGTCCGCAACGCGCAGACCCCGATCGAGCGCAAGCCGGATTGGATAAAGACGCGGGCGAAGATGGGGCCGGAATACCAGGCACTGCACTCGCTTGTGAAGACCGAGGAGCTGCACACCGTCTGCCAGGAGGCCGGCTGCCCGAACATCTACGAGTGCTGGGAGGACCGGGAGGCGACCTTCCTCATCGGCGGCTCGCAGTGCACCCGCCGGTGCGACTTCTGCCAGATCGACACCGGCAAGCCCGCCGACTACGACACCGACGAGCCCCGCCGCGTCGCGGAGAGCGTCGTGCGCATGAACCTGCGCTACGCCACGGTCACCGGCGTCGCCCGTGACGACCTGCCCGATGGCGGCGCATGGCTGCACGCCGAGACGGTGCGCGCGATCCACGCGGCGAACCCGAACACCGGTGTCGAGATCCTCGCGACCGACTTCAACGGCGATCCGGCGCTGCTCGGCGAGGTGTTCGACAGCCGCCCCGAGGTCTTCGCGCACAATGTCGAGACGGTGCCGCGCATCTTCAAGCGCATCCGCCCGGCGTTCCGGTACGAGCGCTCGCTCGACGTCCTCACGCAGGCGCGGGATGCCGGCCTCATCACGAAGTCGAACCTGATCCTCGGTATGGGCGAGGAACCGGCGGAGGTCGTACAGGCTCTCGAGGACCTGCATGCGGCGGGCACCGACATCATCACGATCACGCAGTACCTGCGGCCGTCGCCGCGCCATCTGCCGGTGTCCCGCTGGGTCAAGCCGCAGGAGTTCGTCGAGTTCAAGGAGGAGGCCGAGCGCATCGGCTTCCTCGGCGTCCTCGCCGGACCGCTCGTGCGCTCGTCGTACCGCGCGGGGCGCCTCTGGGCGCAGTCGATGATCTCGAAGGGCCGCGAGATCCCTCCCCACCTGGCGCACATCGCCGAGGATGTGCACGTCGACCGCGGGTTCGCTCAGGCGGTCTGAGGGCGAGCGGACGCTAGTCGGCGCTCGTCACCGACAGCACGCCGCCGTCGGAGTCGAGGTTGACGAGCAGGACGTCGTCCGTGGCGTCGGGGTCGAGCGCGTATTCGAGAACGGCGAACGGGTCTGAGCCGCCGTGCTCATCGGCGAGGATCGTCATGCTCATCAGCTGCAGCGAGCGGATCACGTCGATGTGCACGTCGCCCGAGATGTCGACCAGCGTGTCTTCGAGGGCGTCGCCGAGCGCCTCCTGCTGCTGCAGGATGTACTCGGTCACCTCGCTGGTGCGGTCGCTCAGCTCGTTGACCATCGCGTTGCGGGCGCTGCGGTCGATGTCCTCGATCGCGGAGATGAGCGCGGCGGCGACGTCGAGGGCTGCCTCGGAGACGTCTTCCTGGTCGGGGGCGGTGAGATCCACCGTGACGGACTGGTCTCCCAGTTCGACGTTCTCCGACCAGAAGATCGATCCGTCAGGCCCCGATTCCAGGAGTCCGAAGTAGTCGTGCTCGATCGCCATGACCCCATGAAACCGCAACGAACGCGTCCGCGATAGCCCGAACGCGGCATGGCGCGGAATCGGTCGGATCCGCGCGGCGATTCAGTCGACGAGGGATGCCGCGAACACGTGCGGCGTGAAGCCCGTGAGGTCTCCGATGCCCTCGCCCTGACCCAGCAGCTTGACCGGGATCCCGGTGCGCTCCTGCACGGCGAGCACGAACCCGCCCTTCGCGGAGCCGTCGAGCTTCGTGAGGACGAGGCCGGTGACGCCGGCGTGCTCGAGGAACGCCTGCGCCTGCATCACGCCGTTCTGCCCGGTCGTCGCATCGAGCACGAGGAGCACCTCGCTGATGGGCGCCTGCTTCTCGATGACGCGCCGGATCTTGCTGAGCTCGTCCATGAGCCCGCCCTTGGTGTGGAGGCGTCCCGCGGTGTCGACGAGCACGATCTCGGTACCGGTGCTCTTGGCGTACTCGATCGTCTGGAAGGCGACGGATGCCGGATCCTGGCCCTCCTGCTGCGGCCGGACGATCGTCGCGCCGCCGCGCTCCGCCCACGTCGCGAGCTGGTCGACGGCCGCCGCACGGAACGTGTCGGCCGCCCCCACGACCACCGAGCGGCCGTAGCGCTGCAGGAACTTCGCGAACTTGCCGATCGTCGTCGTCTTGCCGACGCCGTTGACCCCGACGACCAGCACGACGGCCGGTCGTTCGGTCAGACGCAGCGTCGTGTCGAACTTCGCGAAGTGCTCCTCGAGCGTCTCCTTCAGCATCCGCTGCAGGTCCCTCGGGTCGGTGGTGCGGTAGCGCTCCACCTTCTCTCGGAGTTCGTCGACGATGCGCTCGGTGATGTCGGGTCCGAAGTCCGCGGTGAGCAGCGCGGTCTCGAGGTCGTCCCACGTCGTCTCATCGATGGTCGGCTTGACGAACATTCCGCGCAGCGCGCGTCCGAGCGACCAGGAGCTCTCTGCCATGCCTCTAAGCCTAGGGTCCGATCAGGAGGCGACGCGCTCGGCGATCGACAGGCGCCGGTCACTGCTCGATGACACTGAGGTCGAAGAAGCCCGCTTTGTAGAGTCCCTGAATCTCGTCCCTGCTGCTCGCGCTCGCCGGGCAGGTCACGAGGAGGAGCACCATCGAGTCGATCTCAGGGAAGGCACGAGATCCCATGATCGCGTTCGTCCCGTCGGACCATTCAACGGCCGCGATACGGATCTGGACGATTCCGCCGCCGGATCGTGGTACGCGACTGTCGCCGATGTACTGACCGATGCCATCGCTCGAACCGGGCTCGAGGGTCTCGGACAGCGAGCGGATGCCATCGTCCGACGCAGCAC
This sequence comes from Microbacterium sp. Soil_C_42, assembly GCF_057656735.1. Classification (NCBI taxonomy): domain Bacteria; kingdom Bacillati; phylum Actinomycetota; class Actinomycetes; order Micrococcales; family Microbacteriaceae; genus Microbacterium; species Microbacterium sp. Soil_C_42. The sequence goes on along the minus strand of NZ_JBDGJU010000002.1, from coordinate 114,336 downwards.
GGTCATCTTCGTCGGGATCGAGTTCTGGAGCCGCCTCGATGAGCTCTGTGACGCACTGGGTGACATCATTCCGGTACGCGTCACGCACCCCGAATCTCGCAGGCTGTGCGGTGAACCCCCGGGCGTCAGCCAGCGTTTCGCCCCATTCCACCCTCACGAGCGGGGGCGCTGCGTCGAAGACGATGTCGCCGTCACCGCCGGGCGTTGGCTCAGCAGTGGGGCCGGAAGTCGGGGAGTCGGTGGGCGACCGGCTCGCGCCCACCTCGGAGGACGGCGGGGTGGCTCCCCCCACCGAACATCCGGTGAGCATGAGGGCGCTCGCGATCAACAGAGCGGATGGAGGTCGTGAGGCGCCCATCAATGCTCCCCGTCAGCCTCGGTGACGTGCAGCTGCAGTCCCCCAGGCGCGGTGATCATGGCGATGGCGCGGCCGTCTTCACGGACGCGCCCCCTAACGCGGACGCGGCACAGCCGCAGAGGACCCCGAGCGCTCCCCCGGGCACTGCGCCCCCCCTTGACCGCCGCCCCACGCGTGATCATGAGCCGGATGCTAGCGCGCATTCCCCGGCGGTGCCAGAGCAGATCGGATGTGCTTCAGGAGGCGACGCGCTCGGCGATGCGCTGGCCGACCACAGCCGAGACGCCGTCCTGCCGCATCGAGACGCCGTAGAGCGCGTCGGCGATCTCCATCGTGCGCTTCTGGTGCGTGATGACGATGAGCTGACTCGACGCGCGAAGCTGCTCGAAGACCCCCAGGAGGCGTCCGAGATTCGCGTCGTCGAGGGCGGCCTCGACCTCGTCGAGGATGTAGAACGGGCTCGGGCGGGCCTTGAAGATCGCGGTCAGCAGCGCCACCGCCGCAAGCGACCGCTCGCCGCCCGACAGCAGCGAGAGCCGCTCGATCTTCTTGCCGACGGGCCGCACGGCCACCTCGATCCCCGTGGTCAGGGGCGAGTCCGGATCCGTGAGCGCGATCGAGCCCGTGCCGCCGGGGAAGAGGATCGGGAACACCTCTCCGAACGCCACCTTGGTGTCTTCGAACGCCGCGAGGAAGATCGTCTGCATGCGCTCGTCGAGTTCTTCGATGATGGTGAGCAGGTCCTTGCGCGTCTGGGTGAGATCGGCGAGCTGCTCCGTCATGAACTTATGACGCTGCTCGAGCGCTTCGAACTCCTCGAGCGCGAGCGGGTTCACCCGGCCGAGCTGCGCCAGCTTGCGCTCGGCCTCCTGCAGGCGTCGTCGCTGCTGCGGGCGATCGTAAGGAATGGATGCTGCCCCCTCAGCGGCGTCGGCTTCTCGAAGCGATGGGGCGACCGGGTCGGCAGGAACAGGCTGATCAGGACCATATTCCGAAACAAGAATATCCTCACCGAGGCCGAGCTCCGACTGCACCCGCTCGAGCAGGCCGGTGACGTGGAGGCGCTTCTCGTGGATCTGCAGCTCGAGGCTGTGAACACTCTCCGTCAGGCCCGCGAGCCGCTCGCGCACCCCGCTCTCCTGCGTGCGCAGCTCGGCGAGCTCAGCGGTCACCGCCGTGCGCTCTGACTCCGCGGTGGCGAGCTCGGCGCGGGCCTGTGCGAGGGAACGGTCGACTGAGTCGATCACGGCCGGCAGCTGACCTGCGACACCGGCGGCGATCTCGCGCTGCGCGCGGCGAACCACAGCGCGGCGCGCTGCCTCGGCGGCCGCATCCCGCTCCCGCTCACGCTGGCGTTCGAGCGCGACGACGCGGGCTTCGCCCGCCCGGATGCGTTCCCGAAGCGTCTCGACATCGAGACGGGAGCGCATCTCGCCGTCGCGCGCCTCTTCGAGCGCCGCGAGCAGGCCATCGCGCGCGGAGGCGTCGAGGATCGGACGCGGGGCTTCGAGCGCCGAGGTGAGCTGGTCGTCTGCGGACCGCGCCGCCCCCCCGGCTTCCTCGACGGCGGCGGCCGCCTGAGCGAGTCCTGCGGCGAGTCGATCGCACTCGGCGACGGCCGCCTCATGGCGCACCGTCGCCCGGTTGACCTGCTCGGCGTGGGCGGCGAGGGCGGCGTCGTGCTCGCGGAGGGTCGCGAGCGTGGTCTTGGTGCGCAGTCGCGCCGACTCGAGCTCGTTCGTCGCGTCGGTCAGCGCGGCACGCAGCGAGTCGGCCACGACGGCGATCTCGTCGCGGCGGTCGGCGGCGGCATCCCGTTCCGCGGCGAGCTCCAGTCGCGATCGCGAGGCGCCCGCGCCCGCGCGCAGCGAGTACTCGGTGTACACCTCGCCGCGGCGGGTGACGAGGGTGAGGGGGCCGCCCAGCTCGGCAGCGGCCAACTCGGGTGCGGCATCGCGGGCGATGTCGAGATCGTCGGCGACCAGGACGTACGACAGCAGGCCGAGCACGCCTTCAGGAGCGGTCACGACCTCTCGGGCCGGCACCACCCCGCGCACGCTCGGGAACTGCGGACGCATCAGTCCCGCCTTGGCGATCACGATGTCGACGACGCCCGCTTCGGCAGCGCGTGCGGCGTCCGCCACGGCGAACGCGCTGTCGCGGTCCTCGACCAGCACGCCTTCGGCGATCGGCCCCAGCACCGCCGCGATCGCGGCCTCGAACCCCGGCTTGACCTGCACGGCATCGCCCACCAGTCCGCGCACGCCCTCGCGTCCTTCGGCGATCAGCGATGAGGCGCCGTTCTTCACATCGAGGGCCCGGCTCAGCGCCGCCGTCTGCGCGGTGAGGGCCTCGCGCTCGCGTTCCGCAGCATGAAGGCGCTCACGGAGCGAGGCGACGGCGGCCTCGGACTCGGAGGCGTCGCGCTGTGCCCGGTCATACGCCGCGGCGTGATCGGCCGAGGACTCCTCGGGAACGAGGTCGGGGTCGACGCCGGCGAGGATCTCCTCGGCCTCCGCGCGCCGCGCGAGCGCGGCGTCCAGCGCCTTCTGCTGGCGTTCGACGGCCGCACGCACGGCAGCGAGAGCGGATGCCGCGGCCTCCGCCGTGCCGCGCAGCGCGGTGATGCGCATGTCGTGCTCCGAGACCAGCGCACTCTGCGCGGCGATGTCGACGTCGAGCGCGTCCAGCTCGGCGCGGGCGCGCACGACGGCGCGCGCGGCCTCGGCGGCGGCATCCTGCGCGGCACCGAGCCCGTCGGACACGTCGTCGATCTCGGCACGCGCCTCGTCGATCATCGCCTGCGAGACCGTCGTGAGCTCGATGCGCTCCTCGTCCTCAGCGTCGCCGAGAAGCGCGAGACGCTGACCGGCCAGGGCATACAGCCCGCGCAGGCGCTCCTGCACCCGCTCGAGCCCGAACGCCACGCGGCGCGCACGGTCCACGCTCTCGGAACGCTGATCGGACTCGAGCTGCTCGATGCGCACGCGCGCGTTGTCGAGCCTTTCCTGCAGCACCATGCGCTCGGCATGCCGCTCGTGCTCGCTGTGCGCGTGCGAGGCGAGCTCGACGCGGAGTCGCACGATCTCGTCGGCGAACAGGCGCGCCTTCGCGTCACGCACGACCGCGGCGATCGTGGCCGCTTCGCGAGCGATCTCAGCCTGACGGCCGAGCGGCTTCAGCTGTCGGCGCAGCTCGCCCGCGAGGTCGCTGAGTCGGGTGAGATTCGCCTCCATCGCATCGAGCTTTCGCAGGGTCTTCTCTTTGCGGCGGCGGTGCTTGAGGATGCCGGCCGCCTCCTCGATGAAGCTCCGGCGGTCTTCGGGTGTCGCCTGGAGAACGCTGTCGAGGCGGCCCTGTCCGACGATCACATGCATCTCCCGGCCCAGGCCGGAGTCGCTCAGCAGCTCCTGCACGTCGAGCAGGCGGCAGGACTCGCCATTGATCGCATACTCGCTGGAGCCGTTGCGGAACAGCGTGCGGCTGATCGTGACCTCGGAGTACTCGATCGGAAGAGCGCCGTCGCTGTTGTCGATGGTGAGCTGCACCTCGGCGCGGCCCAGCGGCCCGCGCGTTGCGGTGCCGGCGAAGATGACGTCCTCCATCTTCCCGCCGCGGAGCGTCTTCGCGCCCTGCTCGCCCATCACCCACGCGAGCGCGTCGACGACGTTGGACTTGCCGGAGCCGTTGGGACCGACGATGCAGGTCACGCCGGGTTCGAGGGCGAAGGTCGTCGGCTGGGCGAACGACTTGAACCCTTTGAGCGTCACGCTCTTCAGGTGCATGGATACGCCTTCCACCCCGGTCGTTTACGCGCCTACGCTACCGGAGCGCGGCTCTCCCGCCGGGATGACCGGCCGAGTGCCACCGGATGCCGCGACACGCCATGAGATCGCCGAATCTGCGAGAACGCTTGACGCGGGTATCCCGCACCCGCTAACGTAACTCTCTGCGTCTGAAGTCGAGAAAGGAGGTCCCCCGATGATTCTGATGACTCCAACTGGAATCGCCGCCCGTGATGGCGGAGCGATCCGTGCCGTCGCGTCGGGGACCGTCTCCTTCGGCGCTGTGCTGAACGGCCGCTTCCCCGCCGCCATCTGATCCCCGCAGGGGACGAGTCTGCCCGTTTTCGGGCGACGACCGTCTGCTGCGCCGCACCCGCTTCGCGGTGCTGAGCGCTCTCCCCCTGTGCACCCGCCTCCCGTCGTGCTGCGGCACGGCATCCCCCGCCTCCGGCGCCTGCCCGAGGCATCCCTTCCACAACCGGAAAGTACACTCATGAACACTCTCCTTGCGCCGCAGCGCCCCTCGGGCCTTCCCGATACGCTGCGGCTTCCGAGCCGCGACACCCGCACATCGCTCCTGGACCGCATCGCCCTCCACCTGGGTCTGCAGCTGCTGCTGTGGAGCACCCGCACCCCGCGGCTCGCGGACGACCGCCGCCGGCACGCTCAGGCGTACCGGCACCAGGAGGCCGCTGCAGAGCGTGAACGCGCCTACCTCCGCGAGGCCAGCCTCGCACCCCGGCCGTGACGGCCACCCGGTCCGCCGCCCGCACGCGGGCGGCGGACCCCACCCCTTGACCACACGCATCGACATCGCAAGGACGCACTGACATGACCACCATCACGGGGCTCGAACTCCGCCCCCTCGTCGTACCCGCCTCCATCGACGCACCGGACGCCGCCGACTTCGTCGAGATGGTGCGGGTGCGCAACCTCATCTACCGCGAGATCTCGGGGCACGACGATCACGGGATCACCCCTGACGAGCTGCTCCCGCACTACCAGCCTTCCGATTACGAGACCCGGCTCGGCTGGGTGATCGTCGTCGACGGTGCGATCGTCGGTCGCATCGGCCTCGACGTCCCGCAGGAGGACGGCTCGACCGCCGCGTTCTGGCTCATCGAGCTGCTCCGCGAGACGTGGGGCCGGGGCATCGGCTCCGCGGCCTACGAACTCGTCGAGCGCACAGCACGCGAACACGGTCGCACCGTGCTGCAGTCGTGGGCCGAGCACCCGGCCGCGCCGGGACCGCAGCTCGCACCGCCCACGGGGTTCGGCGAGATCCCCGAGGACCACGTCGCCCGGTTCTATCTCCGGCACGGATACAAGCTCGAACAGGTCGAGCGCAACAGCGCCTTCGACCTGACGGGCTCGTTCGCCGGGGTCGAGCGACTCCTCGCCGAGGCGGAGGCGTCATCGCCGGACTACCGCCTCGTGCAGTGGTCCGCGCCGACACCGGACGAGTACGTGGCCGGCTACGCCTGGATGAAGTCCCGCATGTCGACGGATGCGCCGGCCGCGGCACTCGAATTCGACGAGGAGACGTGGGATGCCGCGCGCATCGCCGAGCACGACGGGCGATACACCTCGTCCGGGCGCACAATCCTCGTCACGGCGGCACAGCACATCGAGACCGGTGAGCTGTGCGCGTTCAACGAGCTGGTGATCGGCAAGGACCGCACCGAGGCGACGCACCAGGAGGACACCCTGGTTCTCAAGGAGCACCGCGGGCACAAGCTCGGAACGCTCGTGAAGTGCGCGGGGCTGCTGTCCTGGCGCGCGGTCGCGCCGGACTCGGCGCGCGTCATCACCTACAACGCAGAGGAGAACCGGCCCATGCTGGATATCAACGAGGCGATCGGCTTCGTGCCGATCGCGTACGAGGGTGCATGGAAGAAGGTGCTCGATGACTGACCTGGCCGAAACCGACGTCGTGACCGTTCAGCGGATCGTCGTCCCTGCCACGGCGGACTCCGCCGACGCGCGCGTGTTCCTCGAGATGGTGCGGATCGCCAACGCGGTCTGCCTCGAGGACGCCGGGCACGACTACCTGCACGAGGAGCCCGACGAGATGCTCGGGTTCTGGCAGGACCAGACCGACTGGACGCAGCTCGGCTTCGCCGCGGTGCGCGCAGACCGGGTGCTCGGGGCGGTGACCCTGATGATCTCGAACGAGGAGGCCGCCAGCACGGTCGAATTCGACCTCATGGTGGATCCGCCGCACCGCGGTCGCGGTCTCGAGGAACTGCTGCTCGCCGAGGTCGAGCGGGAGGCGCGCGAGCGCGGACTCGCAACGATCCAGACCTGGACACTTCATCGACCGGATGCCGCGGGCCCGCGCCTTCAGCCCTCCACAGGGTGGGGTGCCGTCCCTGCCGACGACGCGCAGACGAGGTTCCAGCTGGCGAGCGGCTTCACGCTCGAGCAGGTGGAGCGCAACAGCGTCTTCGATCTGACCGGCGACTTCGCTCTCGTGCAGCGCATGCTCGCGGATGCCGTCGCGGTCGCGGGCGACGAGTACCGCCCGATCCAGTGGACGTCGCCGACACCGCCGGAGTACGTCGACGGGTTCGCCTACGCGCTGTCACGCATGTCGACCGACGTGCCGGCCGGCGGCCTCGTCATCGACGAGCAGCACTGGGACGCCGCGCGGGTCGAGCGCCGCGACGCACGCCTGAAGGCACAGGGGCTCACCGTCTCGGTCGCGGCCGTGCTCCACGTGCCGACTGGCCGGGTCGCCGCGTACAACGAGCTCGTGATCGGCGAGGACCGTTCCGGTGCGACGCAGCAGTACGGCACGCTGGTCGTGAAGGAACACCGTGGCCACCGCCTGGGAACGATCGTCAAGTGCGCGAACCTGCTGCGCTGGCGCGACCTCGTGCCGGAGTCGCCGCGGGTCTCGACATTCAACGCCGAGGAGAACCGCCACATGCTCGACATCAACGAGACCATCGGCTTCGTGCCGGCGTCGTACGCCGGGGCGTGGAAGAAGGTGCTGGAACTCTGATCTGTGACCCGCACCGGAGATCACTCAGACGTGTGCCGCGCTCGGTCCGTCCACACCCGAGCGCGGCACCCGCTGGCAGTGCGCGCAGAAGTGACTCGAACGATTCGTGAACGACACGCGCACGATCGGACGGCCGCATCGAGGGCACGGCTCACCGGTGCGGCCGTACGCGTTGAGCGAGTGCGCGAAGTAGCCGGCCTGCCCGTTGACATTGACGTATTGCGCATCGAAGCTCGTGCCGCCTTCGGCCAGCGCCTTGTCGAGCACGTGGCGCACCTCGCCGAGCAGGCGGTTCACGGCGCGTGTGGGCAACGCGCGGGCGGGCGTCTCGGGGTGGATGCGCGCGGCCCACAGCGACTCGTCGGCGTAGATGTTGCCGACTCCGCTGACGACAGTCTGGTCGAGCAGCACGCGCTTGATCGCCGAGTCCTTGCGCGCGAGAGCACGCCGCAACCCGGCATCCGAGAACGCCGGGTCGAGGGGGTCGCGCGCGATGTGCGCCACCTGCGCGGGGACGGATGCCTCGTCCCACCCGTGACCTCCGGGCGCCCCGTCGGGCGTGGCGATCAGGTCGTCGATTGCGAGCGAGCCGAACGTGCGCTGGTCGGCGAAGACGACCGAGAGCTCACCGTGCACCGGATGTGCGAGGTCGATGCGCACGCGTTCATGCCGCTCCGGTGCCGCGCCCGGCGCTCGCAGCAGCATCTGTCCGCTCATGCCCAGGTGGCCGACCACCGCCTGCTCCGAGGGAGCACCCGCCTCGTCTGCCTCCAGCGGAAGCCACAGGAATTTGCCGCGACGGGCGGCGGCGGTGACGACGCGCCCGGTCAGGCGCGCCTCGAAATCGGAGCCTCCCCCGGCGTGTCGCGTCAGCGCGCGTTCGTCGAGCACGGTGACGCCCACCACGAGCGCGCCGGTCACGGCGGGGGCGAGGCCGGCGCGGACGACCTCGACCTCGGGAAGCTCAGGCACGCCCGCTGAGTGCGCGCCACGCCGTGAGCGCGGCGGCCATCTCGGCGTGCTTCTTGCTCGTGCCCGCGCCTTCCGCCGAGAGTTCGCCCACCGTCACGATCGCGGTGAAGCGTCGGTCGTGGTCTGGTCCCGTCGAGGTGACCTCGTACGCGGGCGGCAGCAGGCCGGCGTGCGCGGCGAGCTCCTGCAGCGCCGTCTTCGGATCCATCGCTGCGCCGTAGCGCTCCGGGTCGGCGAGCAGAGGTTCCACGAGCCGCAGCACGAGTCCGGTCGCGGCGTCGGGTCCGGTCGACAGGTAGGTCGCCCCGAAGATCGCCTCCATGGTGTCGGCGAGGATCGAGTCCTTGTCGCGTCCGCCGGTGAGGATCTCGCCGCGGCCCAGCTTGAGGTGCGCGCCCAGGCCGATGCCGCGGGCGATCTCGGCGAGGGCCACCGTCGACACGACGCTGGCGCGCCGCTTGGCGAGTGCGCCCTCTTCGAGTTCCGGATGACCCGTGAAGAGCCGCACCGTGACGGCCAGGCCGAGCACGGAGTCGCCGAGGAACTCGAGGCGCTCGTTGTGCGGAGCCTGTCCGTTCTCGTACGCCCAGGAACGATGCGTCAGCGCCAGCGACAGAAGCTCGGGGTCGATGTCGACTCCGAGCTTCTGTGTGAGGTCTGAGAGCGTGTTGCGCTCCGCTGCGACGTCTGTCACGTCAGACCGTGCGCGACGATCAGACGTCGGCGACCTTGCGGCCCTTGTACTCGAGGAACAGCTCGGTGCCCTGCGAGTCGGTGACGACCTTCGCCTGGTGCGGACGGCTGTAGACGGTCTTGCCGTTCTCGACGGTCTTGACGAGCGTGGGGGCCTCGGCCTTCCACTGCGCGCGACGCGAGCGGGTGTTGGAGCGGGAGACCTTCCGCTTCGGGGGGTTACCTGCCATGGCTAGCTCTCTTCTGTGTTCTCGACGCCGCTGTCAACCGCGGGGGCGCGGTGCATCGTCGTCGTGGCTCGTGGTGAAGTCCTGGAGCGCGGCCCATCGTGGATCGAGAGGCTCGCTCTGCGGCGTTCCGGCGTTCTCGGCCAGTCGCTCACCCGTGACCGGATCGAGTCCGGGGCAATCCGGCTGGCACACCGGCTGAAACGGAAGCGACAGGACGACCGCTTCCCTGACCAGAGTTTCAAGATCCACGTGGTCGTCTTGAACCTCGAAGTCAGTTTCTTCCTCCCCAGGATACGCGAAAAGCTCCTGAAACTCGACTTTGAGCCCTTCGGCGATGTCGACGAGGCAGCGACTGCAGATGCCGGTGTACTCGGTGTCGATCTCTCCGGACGCGAGGATGCCCTCGTGAACCGACTCGAGGCGCACGTCCAGGACCACCGGTTCGCCCTGGGGAACGGCGACGAGCCCCTCGCCCCACTTATCTGGAGCGGGGACCTCGAGGGTGTGCTCGCGCATCTCGCCGGATCGGTGGGCGATGTCGCGGACCGGGAGGACGAACGGACCCGTCACATGCTTTCTGACCACGGCTCCAGCCTAGCCGCGGTTTCTGGTCAGATGCCGCGCGCGCCGGTGTCGAGGAAACGCGCGACGGCGGGCGGGACGAACGGGGACACATCGCCCCCGAGCGAGGCGACCTGCCGCACCAGCGAGCTCGAGACGAGCGCGTGAGCGGGATCGGGCAGCAGGAACACCGTCTCGACGTGCGCGAGGTGACGGTTGACGATCGCCATCGGCGTCTCGTAGGCCACGTCGACCTGCGATCGGATGCCCTTGACGAGGACGCCGGCTCCGACATCCGTCGCGTAGTCCACCAGCAGGCCCATGCTCCACGAGGCGACGATCACGTCGCCCTCGATCTCGGCCTCGGCGATCGACTGCTCGAGCAGCGACTGGCGCTGCGCGATCGGGAGCATCGCCTCCTTGCCGGGATTGTGGACGACCAGCACGTGAAGCTGGTCGTACAGCGAGGCGGCGCGGCGGATCACGTCGAGATGGCCGAGGGTCGGCGGATCGAACGATCCCGGGACGACGGCGATCCGGCTGCTCATGCGGTCCAGCCTAGTGGGCCGTCCGCAGGCCCTCGGACGCGTCAGTTCTTGGCGAGGGCCGCGCGCTGCGCCATGCCGACGTTGCGCTCGAGAGCGGCGGCGAGCCCGGGATGCCGCACCAGCGCGGGGTCCTCGGCGAGAAGCCGCTCGGCCGCCACCCGCGCCTCGGAGATGATGTCGGCGTCCTTCACGACCCGCAGCAGCCGCAGCGACGAGCGCGCCCCGGACTGCGCATCGCCGAGCACGTCGCCCTCACCCCTCAGCTCGAGGTCGATCTCCGCGAGCGCGAAGCCGTCGAGCGTCGAGGCGACGGCTTCCACACGCTCGCGGGCGGGGGTGCCCAGCGGAGCCTCGGTGACCAGCAGACAGAGCCCCGGGACTCCGCCGCGTCCCACGCGTCCGCGCAGCTGGTGCAGCTGTGAGACACCGAACCGGTCGGCCTCGAGGATCGCCATCGTCGAGGCGTTCGGCACGTCGACGCCCACCTCGACCACGGTCGTGGCCACGAGCACATCGATGTCGCCCCGGGCGAAGGCCTGCATGACCGCGTCCTTCTCGTCCGACGGCATCTTGCCGTGGAGGACCTCGACGCGGATGTTCGAGAACGACGGATGCCGCGACAGCAGGTCGGCGACCTGGACGACGCCCCAGCGGGTCCGGGTCGACTCGCCCTGCGCGTCGCCGGCGGGCTCGTCGGCGGTGTCGTCCTTGGTGAGCTTCTCGGCGTCGATGGCGGCGCACACGACGAACGCCTGACGCCCCTGTGCGACCTCTTCGGCGACGCGCTCCCACACTCGCGCGAACCAGCCCGGACGCTCCGCGAGCGGAGCGACGAAGGTCTCTATGCCCGCACGGCCGGCGGGCATGGTGCGAATCGTCGACACGTCGAGATCGCCGAACACCGTCATCGCCACCGTGCGCGGGATGGGGGTGGCCGTCAGCACGAGCGCGTGCGGCGAGGATCCCTTGGCGCGCAGCGACTCGCGCTGCTCCACTCCGAAGCGGTGCTGCTCGTCGACGACGACGAGACCGAGGTCGGCGAAGGTCGTGCTCTCGCTCAGGAGCGCGTGCGTCCCGACGACGATGAGCGCCTGTCCGGACGCGGCGCGCAGCGCCGCCTTGCGGCGCTCCGCTGCCGGGAGCTGCCCCGTGAGGAGCGTGGGCATGAGCTCGGGGGCGAGCCTCGGCCCCAGCATCCGTGCGATCGATCGCACGTGCTGCGCCGCCAGGACCTCGGTCGGCGCGATGAGGGCCGACTGACCACCGGACTGCGCGACCTGGAGCATCGCGCGCAGCGCGACGAGCGTCTTGCCGGAGCCGACCTCGCCCTGGACCAGGCGGTTCATGGGCCAGTCCCCCTGCAGGTCGCGCGCGACGTCGTCGCCGACGGTGATCTGGTCGGGCGTCCGCGGGAACGGCAGTGCCTCGTCGAATCGATCGAGCAGCGTTCCCGCCGCACGCTTGGTCGCCGACAGCGCACGGACGAACTGCCGCTGCTGCAGGAGCGCGACCTGGAGGACGAAGGCCTCCTGCATGCGCAGCGTGGCCCGCGCCGGGTCGATCTGCTCGAAGTCGGTCGGACGGTGGATGTGCTCGATGGCGGACCGGGCGTCGATCAGGCCGTGTCGTGCGCGCAGCTCGTCGGTGAGCGGCTCGGGCACCTCGCCGAGTCCGTCGAGGACGAGTTCGACGATCTTCTGCAGCTGCCAGCTCGCGACCGTGCTCGTCGCCGGGTAGATCGGGATGGGAAGGTTCGCGTTCGCCTGCACCTTGAGCCGCGCCGTGTCGGCATCTTCGAACAGCTCGTAGTCGGGGTGCGCGAGCTGCTGTGCGCCCTTGTAGATGCCCACCTTGCCCGCGAAGATCCCCTGCCGGCCGGGCTGCAGGTCGCGCACCCGCCACGACTGGTTGAAGAAGGTCAGCGACATCTCGCCGTTGCCGTCGCTGATCACCACCTCGAGCAGCGAACCGTTCCGGTTCTTCATGCGCCGTTCGCTCACACGGCGCACCTCCGCGACGATCGTCACCGGCTCGCCGAGCGGCAGTGTCGAGATCGGCGTCAGCTCGCCATGGCGGGCGTAGCGGCGGGGATAGTGGACGAGCAGATCGCCGACCGTCGTCATGCCGAACGCGCGCTCGAGGGCCGCCGCCGTCTTGCCGCCGATCGCGCCGCCGAGGCTCGAGTCGAGGGTGAAGGAGGCCACGCCACGAGTCTAGGAGTGAGCGGCGACGTCCCGTGCGCGGGCCGAAGACGCCGGGCCGATATCGTGGGAGCGTGACGCGCATCATCGCCGGCCGTGCGGGCTCGCTCATGCTCGACGTGCCGGACGCCGGCACCCGGCCCACGAGCGATCGCGTGCGCGAGTCCCTCTTCGGCGCCCTGGAGTCCGCCGACGCCCTCCGTGGCGCCGCCGTGCTCGACCTCTACGCCGGCTCGGGCGCACTCGGGCTCGAAGCGGCGAGTCGCGGTGCGGTCTCGGCCGACCTCGTCGAGAAGTCCCCGCGCGCCGCGACCATCGTCCAGCGCAACGCGAGCCGGGTGACGAAGGCCATCGGCGCCGGCAGCACGATCCGCGTGCACCGCGCATCGGCCGACGCCTTCCTGCGCTCGGCGCGCGGCCCCTTCGACCTGGTCTTCCTCGATCCGCCGTACGACCTCGGCGAGACGGAGCTGTCGTCGACCCTGGCGCTGCTCGTGCCGGTCCTCGCCGCCGGTGCGGACGTCGTGATCGAGCGCGCCACGCGCTCCCCCGAGCCGAGCCTGCCCGACGGACTCGTCGCCACGCGCTCGAAGCGCTACGGCGACACCGCGATGTGGTGGGCGACCACGGCTGACTGACCGACGGCGAGCACCGAGGCGTCGCTCCGACGCCGGATCAGCCGTTGCCCGCGTCCCAATCGCGGTAGGGGTCCCAGCCGCCACGCCCGTCGTGGGGCCGGCCGTCGACGAGCACGGCGTCGTGGCCTCTCGGCTGCACCACGCCCACGCGGACGAACCCGTGCGGCAGCGGCCGGTTCGCCGGGAACGTCGCCAGCAGCGCGTGATCCTCACCGCCCGCGAGGGCGGATGAGACGTCGGATCCCAGCGCCGCCGACTCGAGGGCGATGGTGACTTCGGATGCCGCGGCCATGCGCGACGCGTCGAGCACGAGCCCGTCCGACACGTCCATCATCGCTGTCGCGCCCGCGTCGGCCGCCTCGGGACCGAGCCACACAGGAGGCGACGGACGCAGCTGGGCCGCGAGGTCGGCGAGCTCCGCGTGGTCGAGCAGGCTCTCGTCGACCGGGATCGGGTGGCCCGCGGCATCCGTGAATCGCTCGAACAGGATCCCCAGGCCGCGCGCCGCGCGTCCCAGGTCGCCCGCCACGGCGACGAGGTCGCCGGGTTCGGCGCCGGAGCGCAGCACGGGTGAGCGACCCGCGAGAGCCCCCAGCGCGGTCACTGCGATCGTGAGGGTGTCGGAGACCGTGAGGTCGCCGCCCTCGACGCGGCAGCCGGGCGCGAGGTCGCGGCAGGCGGCGCGCAGGCCGTCCGCGATGCCGGTGACGAACGAGAGCCGAGTCGCATCGGGCATGGCGAGGGCGACGAGCAGCGCGGTGGGCGTCGCCCCCATGGCCGCGACGTCCGCGAGGTTGACGGCAGCCGCCTTGTAGCCGAGGTCGAAGGCGCTCGACCATGCGAGGCGGAAGTCGGGACCGTGGACGAGTGTGTCCACCGTCGCCACGACGCGGCCGTCCGCGGCGGCGATCACGGCAGCATCGTCGCCCGGTCCGACGACGGCGTTCGACTCGCCGAGGCGCTCCAGGATGCGCCGCAGGATGCGCCCCTCGCTGAGCTCGCCCACCGTCGGATCCCTGCGCTCTTCGACCACACGACCACGCTACCGGTGCCGACATCGCCCGCCGCGCCGCCGGGTTAGCCTGGAACGGTGCGTGTTCTCCCCTCCCTGATTGCGTTCGGGCTCACGATGGTGGCCGCCGTCGGCGTGACGGGGTGCACCACCACCGTCGACCTGGATCCCGCGGAGGCCGCGAACGATCCGCTCTGCGCGGAGGTCACCTCGAACCTCCCGGGAACGGTCAGCGGTCAGGCGCGCCGGTGGACCGATGCGCAGGCCACCGGAGCATGGGGCGATCCGGCCAAGGTGCTGCTCACCTGCGGCGTCGAGCCGCCGGGGCCGACCACCCTCCCCTGCCAGGACGTCGCGGGCGTCGACTGGATCATCGACGACTCCGACGCGCCGCGCTTCCGCGTGACCACGTTCGGCCGCACCCCCGCCGTGGAGATCTACCTCGACACGACCGCGGACGAGGACGGCGACGGTGTGTCGAGCCGCGACGTGCTCGACGCCCTGTCGCCGATCGTCAGCGTGCTGCCGGTCGACGGCCGGTGCCTGGATCGGGGCGAGGCGACCCCCGCTCCCTGATGCCCCGGCTCAGCGAGCCGCGCGGACGGCGACCGTCTGCCGGGCGCGCTCGAGTGCGGTGTCGATGAGCTCCGTGATGAGCTCGGGGTACGACATCCCTGACGCGATCCAGCACTTCGGGAACATCGAGATCGGCGTGAACCCCGGCATCGTGTTGAGCTCGTTGACGTAGAGCCCGTCTGCCGCGAGGAAGAAGTCGACGCGCGCGAGACCCTTGCCGTCGACCGCCTGGAACGCACGGATGCCGAGCTCCTGGATAGCGGCGATCTCGCTGTCGGTCAGGTCTGCGGGGCAGACCACCTCGGCACCGTCGCCGCCGAGGTACTTGCCCTCGAAGTCGTAGAACTCGCGCGTCGTGAGAACGATCTCGCCCGGCAGCGAGGCGCGCGGGGCGGCGCCGCCGCGTCCTTCCAGGATGGCGACCTCGACCTCCCGTCCGACGATCGCCGACTCGATGAGCACCTTGTCGTCCTCGGCGAACGCGAGAGCGAGCGCCGCATCGAGCTCCGACGGGTCGTGGACCTTCGAGACGCCGACGCTCGACCCGGCGCGCGCAGGCTTCACGAAGGACGGCTCACCGAGGGCCGCAGCATCCGCTCGCACGCCGTCAGGGTCGCGCTCCCAGCGCTCCTGCGTCACGGTGACCCACGGGGAGACGGGCACGCCCGCCGCCTGCAGGACGATCTTCATGAAGTGCTTGTCCATGCACAGCGCGGAATCGAGCACGCCACCGCCCGCGTACGGGATCTCCAGCGTGTCGAAGTAGCCCTGGATCGTGCCGTCCTCACCGTGCACGCCGTGCAGGATCGGGAGCACGACATCGAGGGCGCCCAGGTCGTCGACGGTTCCGTCGGCGCGGCGCACGCGCAGTTCGCGGTCACCGACCTCGGGCCACAGCACACGGGTGCCGTTGTCGACGACCTCCGGAAGCCGTTCGGCGTCGAGGGCGAACTTGTCGGGGTCGTCGTCCTCGAGCACGAAGACGCCGTCCCGCGTGATCCCGACGGGGATCACGCGGTAGCTGTCACGGTCGATCGCCCGCAGCACCCCGCCCGCCGTTGCGGAACTGATCGAGTGCTCGCTGGATCGACCGCCAAAGAGCACCGCCACCGCCGGCTTGTCCATTCGTCGTCCTCTCGCCCTGGGGGGTGTCGTCGTCGGTCGTGAGATGCGGCGCGATGTCGCGTGGGTTCATGGTGCCGTCGAGCACCATCTTCACCTGCTCGACGATGGGCATCTGCACGCCCACCTCCCGCGCCAGCTGCAGGATGGGCGCGACGGACGCGAGCCCCTCCGCCGTCTGGTTCATCTGCTTGACGACGTCGTCGAAGCGATAGCCCTGGCCGAGCAGTCGCCCGGCGGTGTTGTTGCGGCTCAGCGGCGACTGACAGGTCGCGATGAGGTCGCCGAGCCCGGCGAGACCCTGGAGCGTCTCGTGCTGGGCGCCGAACGCCACCGCGAAGTCCGTCATCTCGACGAGGCCGCGCGTGATGATCGAGGCCTTCGTGTTCTCGCCGTAGCCGACGCCGTCGACGATGCCGATCGCCACCGCGATGAGGTTTTTGAGCACGCCGCCGAACTCGGTGCCGATCACGTCGGTGTTCACGAACGTGCGGAAGTACCTGTTGCGCGCGCGCCGGGCGACAGCCTCGGCCGTCTCCTGGCTCGTCGACGAGATGACGGCCGCGGTCGGCTGCTCGCGGGCGATCTCGAGGGCGAGGTTGGGGCCGGAGGCGACCGCGATGCGCGCGGGGTCGCAGTGCAGCTCCTGCTCGATGACCTGGCTCATGCGCAGGCCCGTCCGCCGCTCGACACCCTTCATGAGCGACACGATGGGGGCGTCGCTCTGCGCGATCAGCGGGCGGACCGCTTTGAGGTTCTGGCGCACAGCCTGGCTCGGGATCGACAGGTAGATCTGCTCGGCGCCCTCGAGCGCCTCCGAGAGATGGTGGGTGGCGTGCATGTCGCGCGGCAGGTTGATGCCGGGGAGGTACTCGCTGTTGCGCTTGCCCTCCTGGATCTCGCTCGCGAGCTCGGGGCGACGCGCCCACATCGTGACGTGGGCGCCGCCGTCGGCCAGGATCTTGCCGAACGTCGTGCCCCAGCTGCCCGCGCCGATGACGACGACGCGCGGGCGCGCGGCATCTTGCCTACGACTCAAGGCGCCCCGTCTCCTTCTGGCCGTGATCGGCCGGGTTCCAGCGCTGTGGAGGTGCGGGCTCGCCGCGCAGCTGCGAGAGGAGGCCCGAGATGTCGGCCATCACGGCGTCCGTCGCCGCGACGAGCGCGGTCTGCGACGACGCCGATCCGGCATACGCCGACAGGTCGACCGGGTCGCCCACGATCACGCGCACGCGCCGGCGCAGCGGCCAGAGCTTGAGCTTTCCGTAGCGCGGGAGCACCTGCTGCGAGCCCCAATGCGCCATGGGGATGACCGGGATGCCTCCGGCCAGCGCAAGACGGACAGCTCCGGTCTTGCCGCGCATCGGCCAGAGGCCCGGCTCGCGGGTGAGCGAGCCCTCCGGGTAGACGATCACTCCGCGACCGTGCTCCACGAGGGTCTGCGACGCCTCGAGCGTGGCGCGAGCGGCCGCAGCCGACGTCGCGCGAGCGACCGGCACCATCCCCGTGATGCGCAGGATCCACCCCAGCACCGGCACGCGGAACAGGCTCTCCTTCGCCATGAACCGGGGGGCGCGGCCCAACCGCCACACTGCGAGGGCGACCACGAGTGGATCGACCTCGCTCATGTGGTTCGGAGCGAGCACGTAGGCACCATCGCGCGGGAGCTTCCTGCCGTCCTCGATCTCCAGTTTGAAGAGCAGGCTCAGAAGCGGCACGAGCAGTCCGGCCAGCGGCCAGAAGACGCTCGGTCGCGTCTTCTCAGCCGACGCTCGCGGTCGATCAGTGGCCACCGGGCTATCCGATGACGTCGAAGTCGGCGCCGAGCTGGTCGAGCTTGGCGAAGAACTTCTCGTAGCCGCGACGGATGATCCCGACGTTGCGGACGACCGACTCCCCCTCGGCGGCCAGCGCCGCGATCACGTAGCTGTATCCACCGCGGAGGTCGGGGACGACCACATCGGCGCCGTGGAGAGGTGTCGGGCCGTTGATCACGGCCGCCTGCTCCAGGGCTCGGCGGGGAACTCGGCGGCCGGGGGCGTCGATGCCGTCGCGGTGCACGACGATGTCGGCGCCCATCAGGTTGAGGGCCTCGGTGAATCCGAGCCGGTTCTCGTACACGGTCTCGTGCACGGTCGACGTGCCCGGGGCCTGCGTGAGCGCGACGATGAGCGGCTGCTGCCAGTCGGTCATGAAGCCGGGGTGCACGTCGGTCTCGACGACGACCGGCTTCAAGGCGCCGCCGCGGCGGAACTGGATGCCGTCTTCGCGGACGTCGAACCATCCGCCGGCCTTGCGGAAGACGTTGAGGAAGGTCAGCATCTCCTGCTGGCGGGCTCCGCCGACGAAGATGTCGCCGTCGGTCGCCAGCGCAGCGCACGCCCACGAGGCTGCCTCGTTGCGGTCGAAGATCGCGCGGTGGTCGTATCCGCGCAGCGAGTCGACGCCCTCGATGAAGATGACGCGGTTCGGCTCGTACGAGATGATGGCGCCCATCTTCTGGAGCACCGCGATGAGATCCATGATCTCGGGCTCGATCGCCGCGTTGCGCAGCTCCGTCACGCCCTTCGCCCGCACGGCCGTGAGCAGCACCTGCTCGGTCGCGCCGACGCTCGGATACGGCAGTTCGATGTTCGCACCGTGCAGCCCATCGGGCGCGGTGATGCGGATGCCCTCGTAGCTCTTGTCGACGACGGCCCCGAAGGCGCGCAGCGCGTCCATGTGGAAGTTGATCGGGCGGTCCCCGATGCGGCAGCCGCCGAGATCGGGGATGAGCGCCTCGCCGAGGAGGTGCAGCAGCGGCCCGCAGAAGAGGATCGGGATGCGGGAGGCCCCGGCGTGCGCGTCGATCTCTTCGAAGTGCGCGGCGACGGCCCCACTCGGGTCGAGGTGGATCGTGCCCTCCTCATCGCCGTCCACGACGCGGACACCGTGGACTTCGAGAAGGGATCGGACCACCTGGACGTCGCTGATGTCGGGGACGTCGCGCAGCGTGCTGGCGGTCTCTCCGAGGAGAGCTGCCACCATCGCCTTCGTGACGAGGTTCTTGGCGCCCTTGACCTCGACGCGGCCGGTCAGCGGTCGCCCGCCCCGGATCGCGAGGACTTCGCCGGTCAGTTCCTGCTCTCCCGCTTCGGCAGTGGTGCTTTCGCCGGCGGCGACGTTCAGGAGCGGCTTCATCCGGTGGTCCTCACTTGGTGTGCAGAGGGGGGCTTGCGACGGTCGGGTGCCCGGGGTCTGGGCGCCCGGCCCGGCTTACGGAACGGGAAGCGTCCGCGGCCGCCACGCCTCTCGGCGAGCCTCGAACTGCGCGATCCTGTCTGCGTCGCGCAGCGTGAGCCCGATGTCGTCGAGCCCTTCGAGAAGCCGCCACCTAGTGTAATCGTCGATCTCGAAAGGGAGCTCCAGCGCGCCGAGGCGCGCGGTGCGGGCGTCGAGGTCGACCGTCATCGACACGCCTGGATCCGCCTCGATGGCGGCCCACGCGGCCTCGAGGTCGGCCTCGGAGATCACTCCGGCGACGAGCCCCTGCTTGCCCGCGTTCCCGCGGAAGATGTCGGCGAACCGCGGGCTCAGCACGACCTTGAACCCGAAATCGCGCAGCGCCCACACGGCGTGCTCACGGCTCGAGCCGGTGCCGAAGTCGGGGCCGGCGACGAGGATGCTGGCACCTGCGTACACCGGCTGGTTCAGCACGAACTCGGGGTCCTGGCGCCAGCTGGCGAACAGGGCGTCCTCGAAGCCCGTCTTGGTGACGCGCTTCAGGTAGACGGCGGGGATGATCTGGTCGGTGTCGACCGCGGAGCGCTTCAGCGGCGCGGCGATGCCGGTGTGCGTCGTGAACTTCTCCATGTCAGGCCTCCGTGCTCTCGGCTGCGGCCGCGACGGGCGCGGGAAGATCGCCCGGGCTCGCGAGGCGGCCCATGACGGCGGTGGCCGCTGCGACGAGCGGCGAGACGAGGTGGGTGCGGCCGCCCTTGCCCTGACGGCCCTCGAAGTTGCGGTTGCTCGTGGAGGCGCAGCGCTCCCCCGGAGCGAGCTGGTCCGGGTTCATGCCGAGGCACATCGAGCAGCCGGCGAAACGCCACTCGGCGCCGAAGTCCTCGATGACCTTGTCGAGGCCCTCGGCCTCGGCCTCGAGGCGGACCCGGGCCGAGCCCGGGACGACCATGACGCGGACACCGTCCGCCTTCGTGCGGCCTGCGATGACCGACGCGAACGCACGGAGATCCTCGATGCGGCTGTTCGTGCACGACCCCATGAACACGGCGTCGACGGGCACCTCTTTGAGCGGGGTGCCGGGCACGAGATCCATGTACTCGAGCGCACGCTCTGCGGCGGCGCGCTCGTTGGGGTCGGCGAAGTCTTCCGGCGACGGGACGGTTGCGCTCAGCGAGACGCCCTGGCCCGGATTGGTTCCCCACGTCACGAACGGCTCGAGCTCGGCGGCGTCGAGGAACACCTCGGCGTCGTAGACCGCGCCCTCGTCGCTCGGGAGCGTCCGCCAGTAGGCGACGGCGTCGTCCCAGTCCTGACCGGTCGGCGCGTGCGCACGGCCCTTCACGTACGCGAAGGTGGTCTCATCGGGCGCGACCATTCCCGCGCGGGCGCCGGCTTCGATCGACATGTTGCAGATCGTCATGCGGCCCTCCATGGAGAGGGACCGGATGGCGCTGCCGCGGAACTCGAGCACGTACCCCTGCCCGCCGTTCGCGCCGATCTTGGCGATGATCGCGAGAACGATGTCCTTGGCGGTGACGCCGGGCTTCAGCTCACCCTCGACCGTGATCGCCATGGTCTTGAAGGGCTTGAGCGGGAGCGTCTGCGTCGCGAGGACATGCTCGACCTCGCTGGTGCCGATTCCGAACGCCATCGCGCCGAACGCGCCGTGCGTGGAGGTGTGCGAGTCGCCGCAGACCACCGTGATGCCGGGCATGGTCAGACCCAGCTGTGGCCCGACGACATGGACGATGCCCTGCTCCTTGTCGCCGAGCGAGTGCAGGCGCACGCCGAACTCCGCGGCGTTGCGCCGCAGCGTCTCGATCTGGGTGCGGCTCGTGAGGTCGGCGATCGGCTTGTCGATGTCGAGCGTCGGGGTGTTGTGGTCCTCGGTCGCGATCGTCAGGTCGAGGCGCCGCACCGGGCGGCCCTCCGCCCGCAGACCGTCGAACGCCTGGGGGCTGGTGACCTCGTGCACCAGGTGCAGGTCGATGTAGATCAGGTCCGGCTGACCGTCTTCGCCGCGGACGACGACGTGGTCATCCCACACCTTCTCGGCGAGGGTGCGGGGACGGTCGGGAATGCCGGATGCATCGGTCGTGCTCATTGCCAGTCGTTCTCCTCTGTGGGACTGCGCCCGAAAGGGTGGGGCCCGCGACGAACTCCGCGACGAGGGAGGCCTGGGGACTAGGACTCGTCGCGGCCGCTAAGGAGAAGGCGAGCGATCCGCACGTGCCCAGGCTACCACCGTCGAAACCGGCACCCGCGCCGCCGCCGTCATCTGCCGTCTCCCCCGCGCTCCCGCGCCTCGGGCCGCCGACGACGGTCGGCGGCCCGAGGGATACGGCTGCGGAAGGCGATCAGCGAGCGTCGTCCGAACGGGGCTGATCGACCGTGGGAGGAGTGCCCTTCTCGTCCGCCACGACGGCGGCCGCAGCATCCGCGGACGGCATCTTCTTCTCACGCGCGGACGCGACGAGGCTCGCCACCGTCGCGACCAGCATGGAGACGATGATGACGCCGAGCGACATCCACGTCGAGATCTCGGGCGCCCATTCGATCGGCTCGCCGCCGTTGATGAACGGAAGCTCGTTGACGTGCATGGCGTGGAAGACGAGCTTCAGACCGATGAAGGCCAGGATGAACGCGATGCCGTAGTGCAGGTAGCGGAGGCGATCCAGCAGGTCGCCGAGGAGGAAGTAGAGCTGACGCAGACCCATCAGGGCGAAGATGTTCGCCGTGAAGACGATGAACGCGCTCTGGGTGATGCCGAAGATGGCGGGGATCGAATCGATCGCGAAGAGCAGGTCGGTGATGCCGATCGCCGCGAAGACGATGATCATCGGCGTCCACATCTTCTTGCCGTCCACCACGGTGCGGATCTTCGCGCCGTCGTAGGAGTCGCTGATGTCGATGGTGCGACGCAGCAGGCGCACGACGAAGTTCTCCTGCTTCACGTCGGAGTCGTGATCGCCGCCGGGGAATGCCTGACGCCACGCGGTCCACACCAGGAACGCGCCGAAGATGTAGAAGATCCAGCTGAACTGCTCGATCACCGCGGCGCCGACCAGGATGAAGATTCCGCGCAGCACGAGGGCGATGATGATGCCCACCATCAGCACCTCCTGCTGGTAGCGGCGCGGCACCGCGAACTGCGACATGATCAGCACGAAGACGAACAGGTTGTCGATCGACAGGCTGTACTCGGTGAGCCAGCCGGCGACGAACTGGCCGGCGTACTCGGGCCCGGCGACGATCCACATGATGCCCGCGAAGATGAGAGCGAGCGTCACGTAGAAGACGACCCACAGCGTCGACTCGCGAGTCGACGGGATGTGCGGCCGCTTCAGGATCAGCAGGAGATCCGCGAGGAGGATCAGGGTGAGGATCACGAGCGATCCGATTTCGAACCACAGCGGGAGTTCGAGGTCCATGGAGGGCCTTTCGAAGGGGAGATGAGAGGGGTCGGCGGAATCCGAAAGTCTCTCCCCCGCCGGCTGACCGCCTGCGGCGCGCACCCGGGGTCGCAATGTCGGGACCCGTGATGACGGATGCGCGGTGTCGGGATACTCCCTCTCGCTCGCAACAGGATACAGGCTCGGCGGGGGGCGACCGGCGCCGGTGAGACGATCCGGGCAACGCGGACACTGACACGGTGAGAGACAATTCGGAGGATGGGGATGACGGGCGAGGACCTGCCGCGCGACGCCGAGCTCGTCGTGCTGGCTGCGGGCGGGAGCGAGCACGCCTTCCGCACGCTGTACCGGGCGTACGTGCGCCCGGTGTACTGGCTGGCGCACGGGCTCGTCGGCAACCCGGCGGACGCCGAGGAGGTCACGCAGGAGACGTTCCTCGTCGCCTGGCGCAAGCTCCCCGACCTCGAGCTGGTCGGCGATTCGCTCCTGCCCTGGCTCGCGACGATCTGCCGGTTCCAGTCCGCGAACCGCATCCGCAGGCAGCGGCGAGACCGCGAGCACACCGGAGCCGCGGCCGACGAGAGCCTGCCGTCCACGGTCGACGTCGAGCAGCAGGTGATCGACGACCGCCTGGCCGAGGCGATCCTGCACGAGGTCGCCGGACTCGGCGAGCTCGATCGCGCCATCTTCCGGCTCTGCGCGACCGAAGGGTACGCGTACCAGGCGGCCGCCGACGAGCTCGGCGTCGCCCACGGCGTCGTCCGCAACCGTCTCTCCCGCATCCGCACCCGCCTGCGGACCGTTGTGAAGGAGAGCACATGAGCACGCAGCCCCCGGGTCCCGAAACCCCGGCACCCCTCCCCGAGCTCAGCTCAGAGCGCATCGACGAGATCGAGGGCGCTCTCTTCGCCGACATCGCACACGAGCGGAGCCGACGGTCCGCGCAGCGCACGCGGCGAGGACGCCTCTGGATCGCCGGCGGCGCGGCAGCCGCGGTGATCGCCGTCGCGGCCGTCATCGCCCCGTCCGTGGGCTCGCTGGTCGGTCCCTCGGGCGGCGTCGGCGACGAGTCCGCCGTCGCGCCTGCCGACTCCGGGGGCGGCGCGAACACGACGGACTCCTCCGGTGCCGACACGCGCGAGTCCGCACCGCTCACGGTCGCACCCGGCGCAGCCGGTGACACCGCCGCCGGCTCGGCGGCTGCTGACCGCGACATCATCACCACGGCCTCCGCGACGGTCACCGCTGAGGAGGTCGACGCGGCGGCACGCGCCATCGCCAACTCGGCGGTCGCCCACGGCGGCTACGTCGAGTCGCTGAGCGTCGGCAGCGACGGCACGGTGTACCCGGTGAGTCCCACCGACGGCGGCATCGTCTACGACACCATGCCCTCCCCGTATCCGACGGACGGCGCGTGGGTCACCGTCCGCGTCCCGGCCGACCAGCTGCAGAGCGTCGTCGACGAGCTCGACGACGTGGGCGAGGTCACGGCGACCAACCTGTCCCGTCAGGACGTCACCGAGCAGACAGTGGACCTCGAGGCGCGCATCGATGCGGCACAGGCGTCCGTGGACCGCCTCACCGAGCTGATGGCGCAGGCGCAGAGCGTTGCCGACCTCATCGCCGCGGAGGCCGCGCTGTCGGAGCGCCAGGCGACACTGGAGTCCTACCAGCAGCAGCTCGACATGCTGGAGGACCAGGTCGCCATGTCGACGCTGTCGGTGACGGTCCTCCCCGAGGCCGAGCCGGTGACCGCCGATCCCGCCGGGTTCGGCGACGGCCTCGCCGCCGGTTGGAACGGCCTCGTCGCCACGCTCAACGGCATCGTGGTCGCGCTCGGCTTCCTCCTGCCCTGGCTCGCCGTGGCAGCCGTGATCGCGGTCGTGGTGTGGGGCATCGTGCGACTCGTGCGTCGGCGTCGGCGTCTGCGGACGGATGCTGCGACCCCGCCTGCGTCGTCGGTCGACGCCGACCGCCCGACCGACTCCCCCGTGTGACGTTCCCGGTGCGGCGCACCTGAGCGCGCCGGTGCCGGAACAACGAAGAGCCCCCGGGTCCTGTGGACTCGGGGGCTCTGTCACGTGTGTGACCCCAGCGGGATTCGAACCCGCGTTACCGCCGTGAGAGGGCGGCGTACTAGGCCGCTATACGATGGGGCCGTACAGCGCGCCGCAACCGAAGTCGCGACGTTGTTGCCTGACTGGTGACCCCAGCGGGATTCGAACCCGCGTTACCGCCGTGAGAGGGCGGCGTACTAGGCCGCTATACGATGGGGCCGTTCAGGCAACCGTTCGATTATGCCACGGCCCACATGCCCACTCCAAATCGGCGCGGGCACCGGCGCGCCGCCTCCTCGTCGCTTGCTCCGCCGGCGCCGTAGCGCTTGACTCGACCCATGCGAGTCACGAAGTTCGAGCACGCCACCCTGACCCTCGTCGACACCGGCAGCACCGTCGTCATCGACCCGGGGTCGTTCACGGCCCCGCTCGGTGAGCTCGAGGGCGTCGTCGCGATCGTCATCACGCACGAGCACCCCGACCACTGGACGCCGGACCATCTGGACCGCATCCTCCAGACTTTCCCGGGAACGCCGATCTTCGCGCCCGAAGGCGTTTCCCACGCGGCCGAGGGATACAACGTGACGATCGTCCATCCGGGCGACGTCGTCGAGGTCGAGCCGTTCCGCCTCGAATTCTTCGGCGGCCGGCACGCGGTGATCCACGAGTCGATCCCGGTCGTCGACAACGTCGGAGTGCTCGTGAACGACGAGTTCTACTACCCGGGCGACTCGTACGCCGTCCCGAAGGACCGCGCCGTGAAGCTGCTGGCATCGCCGGTCGGCGCCCCATGGCTCAAGATCGGCGAGGCGATGGACTTCGTGCTCGCCGTCGCCCCGCGGCGCGTCTTCGGCACGCACGACATGACGCTGTCGGTCACCGGCCGCGACATGGGCCGCGCGCGCCTGGGCTGGGCGGCCGAGCAGGGCGGCGGGGAGCTCCTCGCGCTGAACCCCGGAGACAGCACCGACATCTGAGCCCGAAGCGCCGAGAGACCCCGCGGAACGCGGACGACGGATGCCGCAGCGGCTTCGACCCGCGGCATCCGTCGTCACATTCTTCGGTGCTTACTGTGCGTCGAGGTCCGTCTCGAGCAGTGTGACCAGGGCGTCCAGCGCCTCTTCGGCGCCGTCGCCGTCGGCCTTGAGGGTCACGACGGTCCCCTGCGAGGCACCGAGGCCCATCAGCGACAGGATGCTGCCGGCGTTGAGATCGGCACCGCCCTCGACCGCGATCGTGACCGGGACGGGCTGCGCCTGCACGGCCTGCACGAAGAGCTTCGCGGGGCGGGCGTGGAGTCCCGAGCTGCTGGCGATGGTGGCCTGACGTTCTGCCATGGTTCTCTCCTGTCTGTGTCGGACCTCAGCGGTCGACGATCTCGATTCTGGCGGACGACGGCCTCAGGCCGCCACGGGTACACGCGCTTCGGCCTCTTCGAGCTCCTTCGGGGCGATCCACTTCTTGAGAGCGATCACGGTGAGCGCAGAGACGACCGTGCCCGCCGCGAGCGCGATCAGGAAGCCCCAGATCGGGTTGATCGCGAACAGGACGAAGATGCCGCCGTGAGGCGCGAGCGACTCGACCGCGAACGCCATGCTGAGGGCGCCGGTGACCGCGCCGCCCGCCATCATCGCGGGGATGACGCGCAGCGGGTCCGCCGCGGCGAACGGGATCGCGCCCTCGCTGATGAACGCCGCGCCCAGCAGCCAGGCCGCCTTGCCGTTCTCGCGCTCGACCGGGGGGAACATGTTGCGTGCCAGCACCGTCGACGCCAGCGCCATCGCGAGCGGCGGGACCATGCCGGCGGTCATGACCGCGGCCATGATCAGGTACGGCGTGGTGTTCTCCGCCGAAGCGGCCGCAAGGCCCGCGACCGCGAACGCGTACGCGACCTTGTTGACCGGACCGCCGAGGTCGAAGCACATCATGAGGCCGAGGATCACGCCGACGAGGATGATCGCGCCGGTCGCGGCAAGGCCCGTGAGCCAGTCGTTGAGCCCGACCATCAGGGTCGCGATGGGCCGGCCGAGGAACAGGATCATGATCCCCGACGCCACGATCGACGCCACGAGCGGGATGATCACGACGGGCATGAGGCCGCGCAGCCAGCGCGGGGCGTTGAATCGCCCGATCCACCATGCGACGTAACCCGCGAGCAGACCGCCGATGATGCCGCCGATGAACCCGGCGCCCATCAGCGCGGCGATCGCGCCGGCGACGAAGCCGGGGGCGATGCCGGGCCGATCCGCGATCGCGAAGGCGATATAGCCGGCCAGCGCCGAGACCAGGAAGCCCATCGACGTCACACCTATGACGAAGAACACCGACCCGAAGTACTGAGCGAGCCCGCCCTCCGGAAGCGCCCACAGGGCGTTGTCCGTGATGACGGTGAACGCCGCGTCGTCCGCGTTGACGTTGACGCCGCCGATGAGGAAGCCGAGGGCGATCAGGAGACCGCCGCCCGCGACGAACGGGATCATGTAGCTGACGCCGGTGAGGAGGATCCGCTGGATCCGAGCACCCCACGACATGGTCTCGGCCGGCGCGGCTGACGCCGCGGTCGCCTCGCCGCCCACGCGGGTCGCCGACGGGTCGTTCGCGGCGGCGACGGCCTCCGAGATCAGCTTGTCGGGCTGCTCGATGCCGCGCTTGACGCCCGAGCGCACGACCGGCTTGCCGGCGAATCGCTGGGGTTCCCGTACGTCGACGTCGGTGGCGAAGATCACGGCGTCGGCGTTGCGGATGACGTCCGCCGGAAGCGCCTGGTAGCCGCTGGAGCCCTGAGGCTCGACGACGAGGTCGATCCCGGCCTTCTTGCCCGCGGCCGTGAGGGCGTCGGCGGCCATGAACGTGTGCGCGATGCCGGTCGCACAGGCCGTGACCGCGACGACGCGTGCCGGCCGGCCGTCGACGACGAGTCCCGATGCGGCACTGGGCGCCGCGGCGGCGGCAGCAGGAGCGGGCGCTGCCGCGTCGCGCTCGCCGATGGCCGCCTGCACGATCGCGACCACATCGTCGTCGGATGAGGCGGCGCGCAATCCCGCAGTGAAGTCCTCCTGCATGAGGCTGCGGGCGAGCTTCGAGAGCACCGCGAGGTGCGCCTCGGCGGCGTCCGCGGGGGCCGCGATGAGGAACACGAGATCGGCGGCGCCGTCCGGCGCACCGAAATCGACGCCCGGCTTCAGCCGCGCGAAGGCGAGGGACGGGGTCGACACCGCGGCGCTCTTGGCGTGCGGGATGGCGATGCCGCCGGGAAGCCCGGTCTCGTCCTTCTCTTCGCGGGCCCACGCGTCGGCGTAGAGCGCTTCGGCGTCGGTCGCGCGACCCTGCGCGACCACGCGTGCGGCGAGGGCCCGGATGACGGCGGCCTTGTCGGCGCCCAGGGGGACGTCGAGGCTCACCAGGCCTGGGGTGATGGTGTCGGACACGGTGACCTCCTGCGGTCGTGGGGTGTGGTGGGTGGGTGTCAGTCGAGACGCGTGACGGGCACGTCGCCGGTGGGAAGGTCTGCGGGAGCCGGCGCTTTCGTGCCGGGAAGGGATGCTGCAGCCGACCCGTACCGCACGGCCAGGCGCAGCCGCTCGGCCTGGTCGGCGCCGCGCGTGGCGGCGAGCACGTATCCTGCGAGCGAACTGTCGCCCGCGCCGACCGTGCTCACGACCTGGATCGGCGGCGGTGTGGCCGCCCAGGCGCCCTCGGTGGCGACGAGCACGGCACCGCGCGAGCCGAGGGTGATGAGCGCCGCCCGCACGCGGGCGGGAACGAGAACGCGCGCCACGTCGAGCACCGCCCGCGGGTCGGCGCCGTCGATGCCGACGCCGGCGAGCTCGGCGAGCTCTTCGTCGTTCGGCTTGATGAGATCGGGCGCGCCGTCGGCGACGACGGCGGTGAGCGCGGGGCCCGAGGTGTCGACCGCGATGAGCGGGGCGTCCGCGCCGTGCGCCCGCCGAACGGCAGCGATCACGCGCACGTAGAAGTCATCGGCGACGCCGGGAGGCAACGAGCCCGCCAGCACCAGCCAGCGCGCGCCCACCGATGCGGAGACCACCGCGTCGATCACCGCGGAGACCTCGTCGGGCGAGAGTTCCGCACCGGGCAGGTTCAGCTTGGTGGTGACGCCGGCGGGGTCGGTGATCGCGATGTTCGCGCGCACGTTGCCGCGGATCGGAACGCGCTGTGCGTCGATCTGTGCCGCGCGCAGGGCCGCGTCGAAAGGATCACCAGGCGCGAGCGGCAGCACCGCGGTGCAGTCCTCGCCCGCGGCGGCGACGGCGCGGGCGACGTTGATGCCCTTGCCGCCGGCATCCTCCCGTGTGGAGGCCGCGCTCTGCACGTCTCCGACCTGCAGAGGCGCGGGGAGCATCACCGTGCGGTCGAGGGACGGGTTGGCGGTGAGCGTCACGATCATGCG
Source organism: Microbacterium sp. Soil_C_42 (assembly GCF_057656735.1). Lineage (NCBI taxonomy): Bacteria > Bacillati > Actinomycetota > Actinomycetes > Micrococcales > Microbacteriaceae > Microbacterium > Microbacterium sp. Soil_C_42. Next base: position 85,530 of record NZ_JBDGJU010000002.1, on the reverse strand, counting down.
AGCCAGACCTCCACGTCGGCGTCCGCGAGCGCGGACGCGAGTTCTGCGTCGGGTGCGGCATCCGTCACCAGCACGTCGATGTCGGACAGCGACGCGAAGCCCACGAGCAGCTCCGCGCCGAGCTTCTCGGCGTCGGCCACGACGACCACCCGACGCGCCGACTCGACGATCGCGCGCTTGACAGCCGCCTCGTCGGGGTCGGGGGTGCTGAGACCGAAGGTCGCGGAGACACCGTTGGTGCCGACGAAGGCGACGTCGGGACGCAGGGCGCCGATGGCGCGGACCGTGTCGGCGCCGACGGCCGCGGCGGTGAGGCCGCGCACGCGACCCCCGACCAGCGAGAGCGAGGCGCCCGGGACGCCGGCCAGCGTGTTCCCGAGAGTCAGAGAGTGCGTGACGACCTCGATCCGCGCGCTCGAGAGGCGCGGGATCAGCGCCGAGGCGACGGCCGAGGTGGTCGTGCCGGCGTCGAGGAAGACGGATCCGGTGAATTCGGCGCCGAGGGCGTCCAGGGCACGCTGACCGATGGCGGCCTTGGCGCCCCCGTGGTGCTCGAGGCGCTCGGCGAGCGAGGGCTCGCGCGTGCTGGCGCGCTCCCGGCTCACCGCTCCCCCGTGAACGCGGCGCAGCGCGCCGGCGGACTCGAGGTGATCGAGATCGCGACGGATGGTCTCGGTCGTGACGTCGAAGCGCTCAGCGAGCTCGACGACGCTCACGCGGCTCTGTGCAGCCAGCAGCAGCTCGATCTGCTCGTGGCGCTCCGTCGCGTACATGTGGAACAACCCTCCGTTGGATTCCCACACATTACAACACATTCCCACACGTTCGCAAGAGGGTACCTTCGTATGGTGCCCGACAAGCCCACCGCCGAGATCTCGATCGACATCCCCGTCATCCGCGGGCTGCTCGCGGATCAGGCGCTCGCGATCATCCCCGACGCCGCCGACCTGCCGCTCCGGAAGGTCGCCGAGGGCTGGGACAGCGAGGTGTGGCGGCTCGGCGACGAGTACGCCGTGCGACTTCCCCGACGCGCCCTCGCTGCACCCCTCGTCCTTCACGAGCAGGCAGCGCTGCCGGGTGTGGCCGAGCGGCTCGCACCGCTCGGTGTACGCGTTCCGGCGCCCGTGGTCGACGGCGTGGCGGGCCGCGCCTACCCCTGGCCATGGTCCGTCGTGCCGTGGATCGACGGCATCTCCGCTCTCGATCAGCCGCTCGCCGAGCGCGGCGAATGGGCCGACGCGCTCGCCCGTGCGCTCGTCGCTCTGCACGCCGACGCACCGGAGGATCACCCGGTCAATCCCTTCCGTGGTGTGCCGCTCGGCGCTCGCACCGGCACTGTCGAGGAGCGACTGCGGACATTGCGCGCCGGAGACCTGCTCGACGACACGTCAGCGTGCGCCGTGCGCGCGCTGTGGCAGGCAGGACTCGCCGCGGCTCCGTGGGATCGCACGCCGGTGTGGATCCACGGCGACCTGCACCCGGGCAACCTCGTCGCGCGCGACGGCTCGCTCGCCGGGATCATCGACTTCGGTGACGTCACCGCGGGTGACCCGGCCTACGACCTGGCGGTGGCCTGGCTGGCATTCGACGCCGCAGGGCGCGAGCGGTTCATCACGGCGGCGGGCTCAGCCTACGACGCCGATGTCTGGGTGCGCGCGCACGCCTGGGCTGCGGCCGTCGCGCTCATATTGCTGGCCCACAGCGACGACAACCCCGCCTACTTCGCGCTGGGACGGGATGCTGCCACCGAGGTGCTCGCGGACGCCTGAGGCCACGGCACGGTCCGCTGAGGCGCGACTGCCCCGCTGTGCTGTCGCGAGGATCCGCGCCCTTCCGCGGTTTTCAGGGGTCTGCTCCCCCGGCGGCCCTGGGGGCGGGAGGGCTGATTCTCTGGAGCCGGCCGCCGGGTGCGGCCGGCCCCAGATGGTCAGAGGGTCGCGAGAAGGTCCTCCATCGTGGTGATCTCGGCCGTCTGCGATGCGATGATGCTCTCGGCGAGGGCGATCACATCGGTGTTCTGACCGTCGTCGACTTCGTCCTGCGCCATCTCGATCGCACCTTCATGGTGGACGATCATCTGGTCCAGGAAGAGGCGGGCTGCCTCCACTCCGCTGGCGTCCTCGAGGGCTTGCATGTCGGAGTCCGACATCATCCCTCCGTGGTCCATCCCGCCCATGTCCCCCATCGGGGTCCCCCAGCCATCGAGCCACGACTCCATCAACTCGATCTCCGGGCCCTGGGCGGCCTTGATCTGCTCGGCCAGTGCGGTGACGCGGTCGTCGATGCCGTCCTTGGCGAGGATCATGTCAGCCATCTCTACGGCCTGTTCGTGGTGCGGGATCATCATCATCGTGAACTGCATGTCGGCGTTGTTCACGTCGGCGGCAGGGGATGCGGATGCCGGTGACCCCATCCCGGGCATGTCGTCCATCCCGCCACTGCTGGTGGTGCCGGCGCAGCCGGTGAGCGCGAGTAGGACGGTCAAGGTGATCGCGGCGGTCGCCGCGGCGCGGTTCTTCATCTGGTTGCTCCTGCATCGGTTCGTGTGGCGCGAACGATCGATGTGATCGCCCGCGAAAGCTCTGCTGACCGGCGAGGTCAGCGAGGTGCCATCACGTACGGCTGATGCAGAGAACGAGAAGCGACGGCGGTCGGGACAGCGCAGCCCGACGGGCGACCACGGGAGGTCCGGACCGTCCGAACGGGATGCCCCAGGCGACACCGGCGCGGGGCAGCAGGAGGAGCAGCGACGCCACCAGGAGCGCAAGCACGCAGGCCATCGTGAGCATCGCTTCGTGCTCACCACAGTCCGGGCAGCCGTCGTCGGACAGTGGCGCATCGTGGCCGTGGGCGGCGCCTGCCTCGACGGACACGGCCGCCGCGGCGGGCTCAGCATGAGCGGCGGGCGCGCTCAGCGCGTGCATCGCGAGCAGCCCCAGGATGAGTGCGGCGGTGAGCGCGACGAGCAGCAGCACAGAACGACTCAGGCCGTAGGGGCTGCGGCGCAGGTGCTGCGCGAGAGCGATCACCGAGATCTCACCTCCTCCTCTCAGGATAATCGTCCACAGCGGTCGGCATCTGATCCGGCGTGACTGCTCTCTCTCGTCGTGCTCCTCGTGGCTCTGACGCTCGCCATGGCGAGCGTCAGTCCCGCCCGTCGATGACACGCGCGATCTGCCGGAATTCGTCGGGTGTGATCTCGCCGCGCGCGAGACGCTCTTCGGCGATCTGACGTGCGGAGCCTGCGGAGCCGGACGGCCGTGCCGACCGCCCCCGCGAAGGGCCTCCGACCGACACGATGATGATGAGCGCGGTCAGCGCCAACAGCATCAGCACGAGCACGATACCGACGAACCACATCCACCCGGCTCCGAAATCATTGCCGTACATCATGGTCAACCCCTTCCTGCGGTGCCGGCCCGACCTCGCGCAGCGATATCGATCTTGCGCTTCGCCATGATCAGGCGGGCTGATCGCTGCCGGAACGCTGTTCGGTCGATGCGCCCGCCCGCATCGCGTCGGCCGTGTGATATGTGAACACCAGCCTCGCGGGAACCGTGCCTGCGAGGACCTCGTCCACGGATTCGTTCACCTGCTCGAGGTCTCGGGTCTGCGTGATCACGCGCGTGCGTCCGGCCGCGTGGAGGTCGAAGACCTCGACGAGATCCTGCCGTGTACCGACGATCGAGCCGATCACGCTGATGCCCTGGAGCACCGTGTCGAAGATCGGGATGGTCAGTGTGCCGTCCGCGGGCAGGGAGACCAGCACCAGTCGCCCGCCCCTGTTCAGCGACTCGAAGGCCTGATGGAAGACCGTGCGAGCGACAGCGAGAACAACCGCCGCGTCGGCTCCGCCGAGATCGCGGATCGCCGCGACGGGATCGGTGAGCTCCGCGTTGACCACGTGGTCTGCGCCCAGTTCGGTGGCGAGGGCGAGCTTCTCTTGGCTGACGTCCACCGCGATGACCTTCGCGCCGACGAGTCGCGCGTACTGCACCGCGAGGTGCCCCAGGCCGCCGATGCCGAACACGGCGACGGTCTCGCCCGGGGTGACGTGCGCGTTCTTGATCGCGGCGTACGTGGTCACGCCCGCGCACGTCAGAGGGGCAGCATCCAACGGCGTGACGCCATCGGGAACCGGAACGGCGAAGCGGGCATCCGCGAGCATGTACTCGGCGTATCCCCCGTCGACCGAGTAGCCGTTGTTGTACTGCTTCTCGCACAGGTTCTCGCGCCCGTCCACGCAATAGCGGCATTCCCCGCATGCATGCCCGAGCCAGGCCATCGCGACCCGCTGGCCGACCTTGCGGATGGTGACGCCGTCGCCGAGCTGCTCGATGATGCCGACGCCTTCGTGCCCGGGCACGAGAGGAAGCCCCGGCTTGACCGGCCAGTCCCCGCGCATGGCGTGGATGTCGGTGTGGCACAGGCCGCACGCCTCCAACCGGACCAGCACCTGCCCGGGACCGGGCTGCGGCGTGGGCCGCTCCTCTACGACGGCGGGAGCGCCGAACGCGTTGACGACTGCAGTCTTCATGAGTATCTCCTCCGCAGAATCGGGATGCCCGCAGTCTCTCCAGGGGGTGACCCGGGCCGCTGGGACGTAAGTCCTGCGGGAATCCTCGCCGTCGCCACTGGCGGCGTCTCCTACCGCGCCGTACTGTGGCCTCGGCGGAAACGGAGAGGATGTGAGCGGCCCAGAGCTGTCTTTCCCAGATGAGCCTCGCCTCGAACTCGACGAGGCACTGGCGAGGCTGCTGACGCAGGCGGAGCGCGTCCGTGCCACGCAAGGAAGGCTCCGCGATCTTCTCAGCGCGATCCAGGTCGTCGTGGAGGAGAGCGACCTCGCCACCGTGCTCCGGCGCATCGCGCAGGCAGCGACCACTCTCGCGAACGCCGAGTACGGGGCTCTGGGCGTGATCGCGCCCGAGCGCGATGCGCTCGAGGAGTTCATCTACGTGGGGTTGGCTGAGAAGGAAGCTGCCGCGATCGGCCATCTGCCGACCGGCCACGGGCTGCTCGGCGCGTTGATCGCAGACCCCCACCCGATCCGCCTGCCCCACATGGCGGAGGATGCGCGCGCCAGCGGATTCCCTGCCCACCACCCGCACATGGATTCGTTCCTCGGAGTCCCCGTGCGAGTGCGCGGCGAGGTCTTCGGCAACCTCTACCTGACCAACAGCCGAGACGGCCAGTTCACGGAGGAGGACGAACGCCTGGTCGAATCGCTCGCCACGACTGCGGGCTTCGCCATCGAGAACGCACGGCTGCTCGAGCAGGCGCGGACGAGGGAACGCTGGATGAGCGCCGCCGCCGAGCTGTCGGCCGGATTGCTGTCGTCGCCGACCGCGACATCCTTCGACCTCATCGCGGGCAGGATGTTCGATCTGCCCGACATCGACAAGGTGACCGTCCTGCTCGCGGACGACGCGACGACACCGCTGCACGTCGCTGCCGCCCGCGGACCGGATGAAGCACGGCTCCGCGGAACCTCGCTCGCGGCCGACGGGACCTGCGCTGCCGAGACCTCGGCGACGGGGCGCACCACCGCCCATGCGCGTGAGCACTCTCCGGGCGGCGACCCGACACGGGTGGTCGTGGATGGATGGGCGGGCCCGGTGGTGGCCGCGCCGCTGCGGACACGGTCACGTCTGTGGGGGGTGGTGTGCGCGGCGCGCAATCCCGACGGCCGGCGTTTCACGGCTGCGGAGGTGCAGAGCATCGCCGACTTCGCCTCTCGCGCGACGATCGCGCTGGAACTGGCGCAGGCCCGAGAGGATGCCCAGCGATCCCTGCTGGCGGACGATCGGCGCCGTATCGCGCGAGATCTGCACGACCACGTGATCCAGCAGCTCTTCGGCACCGGCCTGACCCTGCAGGCGATAGCGGGCGGCCAGCCGCCCGGACCGGACGCCGAGAGGCTGAGCGACTCGATCGATCAGCTCGACGACGCGATCTCACAGATCCGGACCGTCGTCTTCGCGCTGTCGCATCGCGACGAGAGCTCACTGCGCCACCGAGTGATCGATGTCGTAGCGGATCTGTCAGCGACCCTCCGGCGGCCGCCGGCGATCAGGTTCACGGGGCCTGTGGATCACGCGATCATCGGGCCCCTCAGCGCGGAGGTCGTGGGGGTGGCTCGCGAACTCCTCAGCAACGCAGTACGCCACTCCCGAGCCGATCGCATCAAGGTGGAGGTGGCGATCGTCGATCAGGATGTCGTCGTGCTGGTCGAAGACGACGGGATCGGGATGACTGACACCGACCGGCGCAGCGGGCTCCAGAACCTCGCGGACAGGGCCGCCGCCCGCAGCGGTTCGTTCACGATCGAGTCGTCCGCGGACGGCACCGCGGCCAGGTGGCGTGTGCCGCTCGGGGCGGCGGCCGACAAGAAGGGGGCGGTCGACCAATGATCGGCGTCTTCCTCGTCGACGATCACGAGATCGTCCGACGAGGGCTCGTGGACCTCGTGAGATCGCAAGCGGACCTCGAGGTGGTCGGCGAAGCCGAAACCGTCCGTCAGGCGACCGGACGCATCGAAGCCACCGTGCCCGACGTCGCCGTGCTCGACGTGCGGCTTCCCGATGGCAGCGGCATCGACCTCTGTCGCGACATCCGTTCCCGTATGCCGTCTGTCGCATGCCTCATCCTGACCGCATACGACGATGATTCAGCCGTCGGCGCCGCCGTTCTCGCCGGTGCGGCGGGGTACATCCTGAAAGACATCGGCGGCCCCCGGCTCGTCGACGCCATACGCTCCGTGGCCAGGGGCCGCTCGCTCATGGACGACGCGGTCGTCCACCGCGCTGCGGAGCAGATCCGCCGACGTGCCGACGCCGACGACCCGCGTCTGGGGTCGCTCGGTCTGCGCGAGCGTCAGATCCTGCGGCTGATCGCGGACGGACTGACCAATCGGCAGATCGGCGAGGAGCTCGGCATCGCGGAGAAGACGGTGAAGAATTACGTGTCGTCGCTGCTGAGCAAGCTCGGACTCGAGCGGCGCACACAGGCGGCCGTGTTCCAGCTCGAGCACCGCGGCCAGGAGCATCGCTGACGCAGCGCCGTCACGCTGCCGCCCGATCGGCTCGCCGCTCCCGCACCGGCACCCCGAGCGACACGAGGCACGGATGCCGCGAACTCAACCGCGCACGTTCGGCACCGCCGCCGGGGGCACGTAGGTCTCACGGTGCAGTTGCGCCGGGTGACTGAGGATCCCGAGAAGCACCATCGTGAGGCCGAGCTCGACGAGGCCGAGCCCGAAGTACAGCGCCTGAAGGAAGCTGAACGGGATGTAGATCATCTGGACGAAGATCCAGATCAGGCACGCGAAACCTCCGGTCGCGGAGAGCGGGATCCCCCATCGGGACTCCGAGATGGTCGTCACGAAGGCGCCCGCGTGCACTGGTGCCATAAGGAGGATGAGCAGCATCCCCGGAACGAGGTAGGACGAGAACGGCGATCCCTCCAGGTACTCCTGTGGCGGTACGAGCATCGATCCCCACGCCGGATTCACGCTGCCGGCGATCAGGGCGAGCCCACCCGCCAGCGCGGTGACCGCGACGAACGCCTGCGCACTCAGCAGAAGGATCCGTGCGAGACGGACCATGATTCACTCCTCTCCCCCGCGGTGCAGCACCGCGTCACGTGGAACGACCGCCACCGGGCACTCTGCCTGCCACAGAACGCCCTCGCCGACGGAGCCGAGAAGGTTCCCCGCGAGCACGCCCCGATGACGGGTGCCGATGACCAGCATCGAGCTGCGCGCCGCGTAGCGCAGCAGCGCAGCCGAGCGACTGTCGCGAACGAGTTCGCTCTGCAGGCTCATCGTCGGATAGCGCTCGACGACCCAGTTCACGGCGCCAGTGAGCATCGCACGGTGCTCCGCCACCACATCCTCCTGCGTCGCGACCAGCGCGGCCGACCCTGAGAAGGACGGCGTGGGCATGAGCCACGCATGGACCAGACGGATGGACGCCTCGGTCTCGGCAGCCTCCGACGCGGCGAATGCGAGCGCGGTCCCGGACGACTCGTGGTCCGAGATGCCGACGGTGATCGGATCGCCCACATCCACCCACCCCGCGGGCACCATGACGACGGGAACACGCGCGCGCGTGCTGATGCGCAGTGGCATCGCGCCCGCCAGCGCGGCGCGGATCGGGTGGCCCGGATTGATACCCACGACGAGCAGATCGGTGTCGGCAGCGAACTCCGAAAGGGAGTCCGGCACGTCCCCCTCGAGCCGGTGCAGCTCGACACCGACCTCGGGCGCGTGGTCGCGCAGGAAGGTCTCGGCATCCGCGAGCTGTTCGAGCGCGGGCGCCCGATCCTGCGTGGATCTGGACACCACGTTGACGAGCCCGACCTTCGTCACCTCACGACCGGCGCGCGCAGCCACCCACGACAGCGCGGACACGGATGCCGGGCTTCCGTCGTAGCCGAGGACGATGCGTTCCATGAGCGACTCCACTTCGGATCGGTGCGATGTGCGCCGTCCCCCAGAGTCAAGTCGCCGCTCGCACTCCGGTCATGGGCCGAAAGTCCCCCGGTCGCCGGACACACCACGGGACCTTCGGCCCGACACCCCGACGGGCGTGCCGCTCCAATGAGGAGCGGACGAAGGGAGCCGACACGCCCCGCCGGCGGACCGGCACGCCTCCGGACGCCCGGACGATCCCCCATCGGCGCGATCCGCGCCGAGCACACGCGAAAGGTGAGACACCATGACCACGCCCCTCTCCACCGACTCGACGGTCATCGTCTACGAGTCGATGTTCGGAAACACGCGGCTGATCGCGGAGGCGATCGCGGACGGCATCCGTCCCCACCGGACTGTCACCCTCGTCCCCATCGCGCAGGTCGACGAACTGCCCACCGAGATCGACACGGTGATCGCCGGAGCGCCGACCCACGCGCACGGTCTGAGCCGCCCGGAATCCCGAGCCGAAGCGGTCGCGTGGGCCCGCGACGAGCGGAAGCACCTGCACCTCGACGACGACTGGAGCGATTCCGGCATCCGAGAATGGCTCGCTGCCGGCGCGATACGCGCGCACCGCTTCGCCGCCTTCGACACCCGGGTCGACATGCCCCGGCTCTTCACCGGGTCGGCAGCGGCTGCCATCGATCGCCGCCTCGCCAAGGCCGGCGGCCACCGGGTGTCTGAGCCCCAGAGCTTCCTGGTCGATCGCGACAGCACGCTCGAGCCGGGGCAGATCGACCGCGCCCGCGAATGGGGCGCCGAGCTCGCCGCGACGCTGAATGCGCCCGTCAGGTCGGCGTGAGGGCGGTCGCGCGGTCGCGTGCCGGCGCCGGCGCCTTCGCCCGCCGTGCCAGCCGTAGCCAGGTGTCCATGATCGAGTCCGGGTTCAAGGAAAGGGATCGGATGCCGTGGTCGACGAGCCAGTCCGCCAGGTCGGGATGGTCGGACGGGCCCTGTCCGCAGATTCCCACGTACTTTCCGCGGCGGTTGCACGCGTCGATCGCGAGCCGCAGCACCTCGAGCACGGCCGGATCGCGTTCATCGAACTCGCCGGCGACCAGCTCGGAATCTCGATCGATGCCGAGCACCAGCTGGGTCATGTCGTTCGAGCCGATCGAGAACCCGTCGAAGTGATCCAGGAAGCGATCTGCGAGGAGCGCATTCGACGGGATCTCGCACATCATCATGATCTGGAGCCCGTTGCGCCCCCGCTTCAGACCGTGACGCTCGAGCGCCGCGATCACGGCCTCGGCCTCCGCGATCGTGCGCACGAACGGCACCATGATCTGCAGGTTCGTGAGGCCCATCTCGTCACGGACGAGGCGCAGCGCCTCGCACTCCATCGCGAAGCAGCCGGAGAACGCGGGTGTGATGTAGCGCGACGCGCCCCGCCACCCCAGCATCGGGTTCTCCTCTCGCGGCTCGTAACGGTCGCCGCCGAGGAGATGCGCATACTCGTTCGACTTGAAGTCGCTGGTGCGCACGATCACCGGCTCGGGCGCGAACGCCGCGGCGATCGTCGCCACCCCCTCGGCCACCCGCCGGACGAAGAAGTCGCGCGGCGACGGGTAGGCGGCGATGCGGTCCGCGACCTCGGTCCTGAGCGGTTCGGGAAGCGCATCGAACTCGAGCAGCGCCCGCGGATGGATGCCGATCTGGTGGCCGACGACGAACTCGAGCCGCGCCAGGCCCACCCCGTGATTGGGCAGCGCGGCGAACGCGAAGGCCTGCTCGGGGGTGCCGAGGTTCATCATCAGCCGAACCGGCGCCACCGGCATCCTGTCGATCGGTATCTCTTCCTCCGTGAAGTCGAGCCGGCCGGCGTAGACATGCCCCTCGTCACCATCGGCGCACGAGACCGTGACCTCGGCGTCTTCGACGAGGTCGGATGTCGCAGTCCCGCTGCCGACGACAGCGGGGATGCCCAGCTCACGCGCGATGATCGCGGCATGGCAGGTGCGTCCGCCGCGGTCGGTCACGATTGCTGCGGCGCGCTTCATCACCGGCTCCCAGTCGGGGTCGGTCATCTCGGCCACCAGGACGTCGCCGTCCTTCACCCGCTCCATCTCCGCCGTCGATCTGACCACGCGCACCCTTCCGGCGCCTATCCGCTGACCGATGGCGCGTCCCTCTGCCAGCACCGGGCCGTGCTCGCGGAGCATGAACCTCTTGACGACGTGTCCGTCGGCACGCGAGGCCACGGTCTCCGGGCGCGCCTGCAGGATGTACAGCCGTCCGTCGACGCCGTCTCGGGCCCACTCGATGTCCATCGCGCGCCCGTAGTGGTCCTCGATGATCAGCGCATACCGCGCGAGTTCGTTCACCTCGTCGTCGGAGATGCTGAAGACCCGCCGCTCGGCCACCGGCACCGTGGTCATCACCGTGCTGGAGCCGACCTCATGGCCGGGAGCGAACCGCAGCGCGACCGCCTTCCCGCCGACCTGACGGCCGAGGATCGCCAGGCGTCCGTCGCGCACGGCGGGCTTGTAGACCGTGAACTCGTCGGGGTTCACCTCCCCCTGCACCACGGCCTCGCCGAGACCGTAGGCGCTGGTGATGAGCACCGCCCGGTCGAATCCCGACTCCGTGTCGATGGTGAACATGACACCTGACGAGCCGACGTCGGATCGGACCATCCGCTGCACGGCGGCCGAGAGCGCGACATCGCCGTGCGCGAACCCCTGATGCACGCGGTACGCGATGGCGCGGTCGTTGTATAGCGAGGCGAAGACCTTCCTGACCGCCTTCAGCACATTGTCGATGCCGGCGATGTGCAAGTAGGTCTCCTGCTGACCGGCGAACGAGGCGTCGGGCAGATCCTCGGCCGTCGCCGATGAACGCACGGCCCACGTGACGTTCGCCGGATCGGGATCGGCACCGATGAGGACGGAGTAGGCAGCACGGATGTCGGCCTCGAGGTCGTCCGGCAGCGGCTGCGCCTCGATCCATCCCCGGATCGTGGTGCCGACCGCCGCGAGCGCCACGACGTCCGACACGTCCAGCGGTGCCAGCAGCGCATCGATGCGCTCGGCGAGAGAGCCCACGCCGAGGAAGGCGCGATACGCATCCGCCGTGGTGGCGAATCCGCCGGGGACGCGAAGCCCAGCCTCGCTCAGGCGGGAGATCATCTCACCCAGGGATGCGTTCTTGCCGCCGACCTGCGGCAGGTCGGCCATCGTGATCCGCTCGAGCGGGATGATGTTCATCATGTGACGACTGTGCGTCGTCGCGCGCCCCGGCCGTGGGCCCAAGGTCCCGTCAGCCCGGTGGTCGATTCCGGCGCCGGTGAGCCAGCGCCCGTGAGCCAGCGCCGGTCGCGCGGTTCACCGGGACCGCTCCGAGGTGGTCCGCTTGCGGCGCCGAGTGATGAACGCGATGAAGATTCAGCCTCGGCGACGCCATCGGTTGATCGTGACCCCGAGCACAGTGGTCGTCACGGCAACGAGCAGGGCGGGACTTTGGAACCCTGCTGCCACAGACGCACCGGCCAGGGCCGCGAGGAGCACGGCGTCGAGAGCCCACGTCACCCTGACGGCCGCGCCGAAGTCGCCCATCGGCGTCGGGATCGGGGCGAGCAGCACAGGCGGGAGCGGGCCCTTCAGCGCGCTGCCGACCCGGGTGGTGAGGGCGAGCACACCGAGTACGAGGGCGCTGAGGATCGGTCCGGTGCCGGCGATGCCCGCGATCACTGAGCAGACGATCACGGCTGCGACGAGCACGAGGGCGGTGACCGCAAACGGAAAGAGGAGGTGATGGGCGAGCAGGTGCTCATCGCTGATTCCGTAGAGGGGGATGTCTGACGCCACGCTCGCGGCGTGGCGGACTCCGTCGGTCAGGGGACCGAGGCCGGCGAAGAGGACCAGGCCGGCGGCGGCTCCGAGCAGCCAACCTGGACTGGTCGGGGCGAACGCGACGGTGATCAGCGCTCCCGCGCCGACGAGGGCGAGGACCCCGACGATGAACCGGCCCGGTGTCCGCATCGCCCCGACAGCATCCCGTATCAGGAACATCACCGGCATGCGGTGCTCCGGTCGCACTGCGCGGATGCGCCGACCGTGGTGCGGCCTTGCTCGGTAGACGGCGGCTGCTGTGTTGACGTCCATGCTCATGACGTGGATGGTTGCCGAGTCCCAGCGAGCAGCCTGCGCCGCCAACTCCGAAACGCCGAGCCGATTCATCAGCACCGGCACAATGGCGATGAGCGCGGCGGTCAGTGCCATCAGCGGAGCAAGGGCAAATGGTGCTTCGTCGCCGGGGTAACTGATCCCGACCCAACCCCAAGGGGTCACGAGTCGCATTTCGGGAATGAGCGCGCTGGCCACCCCTGACGCGATCACGCCGAGCGCCGCCGGAACCGCGGCGCGGGGAAGCGATTGTCCGGCGAGCCACGCCACGGTCGCGATCACGCCGACCATCACGCCGGCCGCCGTGAAGATCACCACACTGAGGGGACCAGCCAGCCCGGCACTCATGAGGCTGCCCGCGACAAGCCCGGCGACGAGGGTCGTCAACGCGCTCACCAGCACGCCGGCGCGCAGCAGAGGGCCACGGAGCGTGTCAGATCGGGGCAGATCGCTCGTGGCAAGCACGTGCGTCAGGAACGGCGGGTGCAACGCAGGGCCACGGTCGCGGCCCCACAGCAGTGCGCTCGCCCAGAGGCCTGCGACCACGAGCACCGTCACCCCGGGTGCCGCAGGCGACGCGAACGCCGCGACTCCGGCTGCGCTCGTCGCGCTCAGCCATACAGCTCGCGAGAGGGGTATCACCGTGACCAGCGCGACCATCAGGATCAGGTAGACCAGGTACCCGCGCTCGCCGTGCGTGCGGACGTTGCGGGCGCGCCACACCGCGATCGCTGCTCCAGACCGGACGCTCACGCCGCGGCATCCAACCAGAGGGTGCGATCAGCCAACCCGTCGGCGAGCACCGGACTATGCGTCGCCACGACCAACGTCGCACCGTCCTCACACCGGGCACGCAGCACGCGGATCACCGACTCGACATGGTCGGGGTCCAGCCGTTGCTCTGGCTCATCGAGGATCAACACCTCGAACGGGCGGGCGAGGACCAGCGCAAGACCGAAGAGCTGTGTCTGCCCGGACGACAGCTCATGGGGGAACCGCTCACCCATGGTGTCCAGCCCCAACTCGGCGAGCACACCGCGCGCGAGGTTCCCTGCCTCGGCGGAGTCGCCTACCCACGTCGTCGCGACCAGCGACACATGATCGAACACGGTGAGATCAGGAGCCATCGGCGGCAGGCCGATCATCGAGGCAACCCGTCGACGGAAGCCACGGTCGCGGTCGATCACACCAGCGCCGCCGATCCGAACTGTTCCCGTCGAAGGCGTCCGGGTCCCGGCCAGCACACGCAGCAGCGTCGATTTCCCCGACCCGTTGCGACCGCGCACGACCAGAACCTCACCCCGTTGCGCCGTCACCGAGACAGGCGCGAGGAGCGTCACGTCACCCGCGTTCACACCGACCTCGTCGACTTCGATCATGCTTCCATCCTCACCGAGCCCACAGATCTCCCCCGACGTCATGAGTTGTCGATGCGACACCAGGGTAGACGCACGGGGCGACCGAACACCCGCCTCTTCGGGAGGGTCTGCGACGGATTTCTGGCCCGCGAAGCGACCACAGCGACGGATTCCGCGGAACGTGAAAAAGCAAGAACCCCTGGTTCCCGCGGGAACTCAGGGGTTGTGGCTGGGGTACCTGGACTCGAACCAAGAACAACTGAACCAGAATCAGCCGTGTTGCCAATTACACCATACCCCAAGGCTGTCAGCCGAAGCCGTGCCGAGGAATGAGTCTACGCGACGCCGGCACGTGCTCCAAACCGAGCCGTCACCCGCGCGCGTCGAGCAGTGCTCCGAGGCGGCGGATCGACTCGGACTTGCCGAGCAGCTCCATCGACTCGAACAGCGGCGGCGACACCCGGCGTCCGCTCAGTGCGACGCGCAGCGGGCCGTAGGCGATGCGGGGCTTGAGACCGAGGCCCCCCTCCTCCGCGGGCGAGATGAGGGCGCCGGCGAGCGCGTCCTGCACCGCGGCGGCGGTGAACTCGGAGTCGGGCACGAGCTCGAGGGCGCCGACCGAGGCGACCAGCACCTCGTTCGCGTTCGCCGGCAGCGAGGCGAGGGCGTCGTCGTGATAGCCGACGGTGTCGGTGAACAGGAAGCCGAGGAGTCCCGGCGCATCACCGAGCAGCTGCATGCGCTCCTGCACGAGCGGGGCGGCGGCGGCGAGCATGGCCGACTGGGCCGGCGTCGGGTTCTCGGCGACCACCCCGGCCGCGGCCAGGTACGGCACCAGGCGATCGGCGAAGTCTGCGGGCTGCAGCATCCGGATGTGGTCGCCGTTGATGGACTCCGCCTTCTTCTGGTCGAAGCGGGCGGGGTTCGGGTTGACGTCGACGATGTCGAACGCCGAAACGAGCTCCTCGAGGGAGAACACGTCGCGGTCGGGGCCGATCGACCAGCCGAGGAGCGCGAGGTAGTTGAGCAGGCCCTCGTGGATGAAGCCCTTGTCGCGCTGCAGGAACAGGTCCGCCTTCGGGTCGCGCTTGGAGAGCTTCTTGTTCCCCTCCTCGCCCAGCACGAGCGGCATGTGTGCGAAGCGCGGGATGAACGTCGTGACGCCGGCATCGACCAGCGCGCTGTACAGCGCGAGCTGACGGGCGGTCGACGGCATGAGGTCCTCGCCGCGGATGACGTGGGTGATGCCCATGAGCGCGTCGTCGACCGGGTTCACGAACGGATACAGCGGCACGCCGCCCGCACGCACGAGCACGAAGTCGGGGAACGAACCCGCCGGGAAGGTCACCTCGCCGCGGATCAGGTCGACGTAGGTGAGGTCCTCGTCGGGGACCCGCAGGCGCCACGCGGGCTCGCGGCCCTCGGCGCGGAAGGCCGCCTTCTGCTCGTCGGTGAGGTCGCGGTCGTAGTTGTCGTAGCCGAGCTGCTTCGCGCGGCCGTTCGCCTCATTGCGGGCGTCGATCTCCTCGGCCGTCGAGTAGCTCTCGTACACGGCGCCGGCGGCGATGAGCTTGTCGAGCACCTCGCGGTAGATGTGGTGGCGCTGCGACTGGCGGTACGGGGCGTGCGGGCCTCCGACCTCGACCCCCTCGTCCCAGTCGATCTTGAGCCAGCGGAGCGCGTCGAGGAGCTGCTGGTAGCTCTCCTCGCTGTCGCGCGCCGCGTCGGTGTCTTCGATGCGGAACACGAGCTTGCCGCCGGCGTGACGCGCGTACGCCCAGTTGAACAGCACCGTGCGGATGAGTCCGACGTGCGGAAGACCGGTCGGCGAGGGGCAGAACCGGACGCGGACGTCGGTGCCGGTGGCGGTCGTGGTGCGGGGATCAGGCGAAGAAGACATCACCCCGAGTCTAGTTGCGGGATGCTGCGGAACCAGGCTCGGCCAAGGGCTCGGCGATGAGCTGCGCAAGGGCGTTCAGCGTGGCGCGCACCGCGGGAACGCGGTCCGCACCGCGCGCCGTCACGGTGTGGATGCGGCGCTGCTCCCCCGCCGGCAGCGGCACCACCGCGACCCCCGGCAGCTGCGGGAAGGACTCGACCGCCATCCTGGGCAGCGTCGCGACGCCGATCCCCTGTGCGACGAGCCCCTCGACGGCGACGAAATTGTCGGTCTCGAACGCGATGCGCGGCGCGAACCCGGCGCGCCCGCACAGCTCGAGCAGGTGACCCCGGCAGCGCGGGCACCCGGCGATCCAGTCGTCGTCCGCCAGGCTGGCGACGTCGATGATCTGCGCGGTCGCCGCCGGGTGCTCTGCAGGAAGCACCGCGAGCAGCTCGTCGGCGCCGACCGTCTGCACCGCGAGGCCGCGGGCGCTCGAGCCGTGCGGGTCGTCGCGGTCACCCGGATAGCTGAAGGTGAGAGCGATGTCGGTGCGGTCCTCGCGCACGGCCTCGACGGCCTCCGGGGGCTCCGCTTCGACGTAGGTCAGGGAGATTCCCGGATGCCGCAGCGCGAGGTCCGCGAGCAGGCGCGGCACGATCGTGGGCGAGGCCGACGGGAAGCCGACGAGGCGCACGCGCGCGGCACGCAGACCGCGGAGCTCGGCGAGCTCACCGGCGGCGGCATCCAAAGCGGTCGTCACGGCGGGAGCGTGCCGCGCGAGGATGCGGCCGGCGTCGGTGAGGCGCACGCTGCGACCGACCCGTTCGACGATCGCGACCCCGAGCCTCTGCTCGAGGCGCTTGAGCTGCTGACTCACCGCGGGCTGGCTGTAGCCGAGAGCGAGTGCGGCGCCCGTGATCGACCCTTCGTCGGCGATCGCCTTCACGACGCGGAGTTCGCGCGCGTCGAAACCCGGGTCGTCGTCCCCCGCATCTGTCATGGCTGAATCATAAGCGTCTGTTATGTCCAGCATGGAACACCTGCCGTAGACATGAGCAATCGCCACCGTCACTCTGGATGCATGCCCGCGATCGCTTCCTCCTCCGCCCTCGACGCCGCGCGGCGTGAGTTCGCCGGTGGCCGCGACTACCTCGCGGCCTGCACGGTGGGGCTGCCGAGCCGGGCGACGCGTGACGCCGTGCTGGCGGACCTCGACGCGTCCGCCTCGGGCCGCCCCGACCTCGCCGCCTACTGCGCGGCGGTCGAGCGCTCGCGGGCGCTGTTCGCCTCGCTCGTCGGCGTCGGGGCCGAACGCGTGGCCATCGGCTCGCAGACCTCGGTCGCGGCGGGCATGGTGGCTTCCGCGCTCCCTCTCGGCGCCGAGGTTCTCGTGCCCGACGGCGAGTTCTCGTCGCTCGTGCTGCCGTTCATCCATTCCGGCCGCGGGCTCGTCGTGCGCACCGCGCCGCTGGCCGACCTGGCCGCGCACGTGCGTCCGACCACGGCGCTCATCGCATTCTCCGTGGTGCAGTCGGCGACCGGGGAGGTGGCGGATGCCGCGGCGATCGCCGCCGCAGCGGCCGCCCACGATGCCCTGACGCTGTGCGACGCGACCCAGGCCGTCGGCTGGCTGCGTGTCAAGGCATCCGTCTTCGATGCTGTCGTGTGTCACGCGTACAAGTGGCTCTGCGCGCCGCGGGGTGTGTCGTTCCTGACCGTGTCGGACCGCCTGGGTGCGCGCATGACGCCGCTCAACGCCGGCTGGTACGCCGGTGACGACCCCTGGTCGTCGTGCTACGGCACGGAGATCGAACTCGCACCCGATGCCCGCCTCTTCGACGTGTCGCCGGCATGGCAGGCCTTCGTCGGCGCCGCCCCGGCACTCGAGCTCTTCGCGTCGCTGGATCCTGCGGAGCTCCATGAGCACGCGACCGGGCTCGCTGCGGACTTCCGCACCGGCCTCGGCCTCGCACAGCCGGAGCGCGCGACGGCGATCGTCACGTGGGACGACCTGGACGGGTGCGACCTCGCACGGCTGACCGCGGCGGGGATCACCGCATCCGGCCGTTCGGGCCGCGCACGCGTGGCGTTCCACGTCTTCAACGACGCCGACGACGTCGACCTCGCACTCGCGGCGCTGGGCCACTGACGGCGTGCCCGACCTCGTCGAGACGCGTTTCTGAGAGGCCCGCGGGTCCGCGGTCAGGCGCCCGGCGCGGCCTCCGGCGCTCGCGAGGCGGATGCCCGCCAGCCCAGCGGAGAGAGCACCACCGAGGCGGCGACGAGCACCATCACGACGAGCGCGAGCCCGCCGTAGCCGATCCAGCCGAGCAGTGCGCCGGCGGTGATCGCGCCGAGGCCGCCGACGATGCTCATCGTGAAGTCGCTGATCCCCTGCCGCCTGGTGCGCAGCTCCTCCGATGACGACTCGGTCAGCAGCGTCGAGCCGCCGACCGTCGACGCGCTCCACCCGAGCCCGAGCAGCACCAGCGCAACGGTCACCGCGGTCGTCGAGGCCTGGCCGAAAGACGCCGTCAGCAGCGCGGCGGCGAGCAGCGCCTGACCGACGAGAATCGTCGGGACACGCCCGACCTTGTCGGCGAGGATGCCGAAGACCGGCGAGAGCACATACATGCCGGCGATGTGCAGGCTGATCGTGAGACCGATGATCGACAGCGTCGCAGCCTCCGACGCCTCGTGCGTCAGGTGCGCCAGATGCACGGGCGTCATGGCCATGACCGAGACCATCGTGCCGTGGGCCGCGGCGACCGCGAAGATCGCGTAGCGCGCGGCCACGGGCCGGTCGGCCTTGGCGATCGCTCGGCTGCCCGCCTTCGCGGAGGCCACGATGCGCTGCGCGAGCAGCAGCGGGTCGGGTCGCATCGCGACCAGGTACAAGACGATCGCGAGCGCCTGCGCGACGACGGTGAACAGGTACGCACCCGTCAGAGGCGGCATCCCGATCGCCCCGCCGATCAGCTCGCCGGGACCGGTGAGGTTCGGGCCGAGGACGGCGCCCACGGTGGTCGCCCACACCACGATCGACAGATCACGGCCGCGGGAGGCATCCGTTGCGAGATCCGCGGCGGCGAAGCGGGACTGCAGATTGGCGGCCTGCCCGGAGCCGATGATGAGGAATCCGGCCAGCAGCACCGGGAACGATCGCAGCGCGACGGCGAAGATCACGAGGCCGACGCCGATGAGTGCGACGGCCATGCCCGTGGTCAGTGACAGCCTGCGCCCGCGGCGGCGGGCGATCGCCGCGAGCGGCACCGCCGTCAGCGCGGTGCCGAAGGTGACGGCGGCCGCCGCCAGCCCCGAGAACGCCTCTTCGCCGGACAGTTCGGCGGCGAGCACCGCACCCAGGGACAGCGTCGCACCGAACGCGAGCCCGCCGAGCACCTGCCCGCCCGACAGGACCCACACGGTGCGTCGCTGGACACGTGCGACCTCGCGAGCCGTCGGCGCGAGGTCGACCTCCGGTTCTGATCCGGTCTCAGGCATCGCGGGCGGGATTGCGGAGCGTCCCGAGCCCGGTGATCTCGACCTCGACGGTGTCGCCCGCGCTGATCTGGCCGACGCCGGCGGGGGTGCCCGTGAGGATGACGTCGCCCGGCAGGAGGGTGAAGGCTGCCGAGGCGAAGGCGATGACATCGGCGAGCGAGAAGATCATGTCGCTGATCGGCCCCTGCTGGCGGACCTCGCCGTTGAGCCGGGTCGTGATGACGGCGGGGCCGTTCACGTCGAAATCCGTCTCGATCGCCGGACCGAGGGGGCAGGACGTGTCGAAGCCCTTGGCGCGCGCCCACTGCCCGTCGGTCTTCTGCCAGTCGCGCGCAGTGAGGTCGTTCGCGATCGTGTAGCCGAAGACGTAGTCGAGCGCGTTCTCGGCCGAGACGTTCTTGGCGATGCGGCCGATGACGGCGGCGAGTTCGCCTTCGAAGCTGATGAACTCCGACCCCCTGGGCAGCACCACCGCGTCGCCGGGGCCGACCACCGACGTGTTCGGCTTGAAGAACAGCATCGGCGACGTCGGCACGTCGTTGCCCAGCTCGGCAGCGTGGTCGCGGTAGTTGCGGCCGACCGCGACGATCTTGGAGCGGGGGATCACCGGGGCCAGCAGCGCGACATCGGCGAGCGGCACGCGCTCCCCCGTGGTCTCGTAGCCGGCGAACATCGGGTCGCCCGCGAGGACGACCAGCTCGCCCTCGTCGACGATTCCGAATCTGATGGCGTCGTTGTGGCTGAAGCGCGCGATCCTCACCCGCTCAGCCTAGCGAGAAGCGCCGACCCGGGCCCGGATGGCGCCGGCGCAACGGCGGAGCGGACGGATGCCGCAGCATCCGTCCGCTCCAGAAGATCCGGGGTGAGCGCCGCTCAGCCGTCGAGGCGCACCAGCCAGTTGTGCTTGTCCTCGCGGCGGCCGTACTGGATGTCGGTGAGCTCCTCGCGCAGCGAGAGGGCGAGCGAGCCGGTCGGCTGCTCGTCGAGGAAGTCCTTGCCCTTGAGCACGCCGATCGGGGTGACCACGGCGGCCGTGCCGCAGGCGAACACCTCGACGATGTCACCGGACGCGACGCCCTGCCGCCACTCGTCGAACGACACGGCACGGCCCTCGACCTTGTGCCCGCGGTCGGCAGCGAGCTGCAGGATCGAGTCGCGCGTGATGCCCTCGAGGATCGAGTCGGACTGCGGAGTGACGATGGTGCCGTCCTTGTAGACGAACACGACGTTCATGCCGCCGAGCTCCTCGACGTTGCGATCCTGGTCGAGGAAGACGACCTGGTCGCACTCGTTCTCGTACGCCTCCGACTGCGGCAGCAGGCTCGCGGCGTAGTTGCCGCCCGTCTTGGCCGCACCCGTGCCGCCCTTGCCGGCGCGGGCGTAGTCCTCGCTGAGCCAGATCGACACCGGCTGCACACCGCCCTTGAAATAGGCGCCGGCGGGCGAGGCGATGACGTAGTAGCCGACCTTGTGCGCGGGTCGGACGCCCAGGAACGCCTCCTTGGCGAACATGAAGGGGCGCAGGTACAGGCTCTGGTCATCGCCCGACGGCACCCACGCGCCATCGACGGCGATGAGCTCGCGCAGCGACTGGATGAAGTACGAGACCGGCAGTTCGGGCAGCGCCAGGCGACGGGCGGAGCGCTGCAGCCGGCGGCCGTTCTGATCGGGACGGAAGGTGTGGACCGAGCCGTCGGCGTGGCGGTACGCCTTGATGCCCTCGAAGATCTCCTGGCCGTAGTGCAGCACCGCCGCGGCCGGATCGAGCGACAGCGGGCCGTACGGCTGGACGCGTGGTCGGTGCCATCCGCCGCCGACCGACCAGCAGATGTCGACCATGTGGTCGGTGAAGCTGGTGCCGAAGCCGGGGTTCGCGAGGATCTCGTCGCGCTGCGCCGCGGTCTTCGCCTGGAGGTTGCGGTTGACGGTGAACTCGAGAGGCGCGAGTCCGGTGTCGGGATCGGAATCGATGAGGGTCATGACGAGCCTGTGCTTTCGTGCGGTCGAGCCGCTGGATGGAGAGGCGCTTGCCGGTTCCAGGTTACGCCGGGAGCCGGCCGGCGATGGCGTCGCCGATCTGCGCGGTGGTGCGCGCGGCGGTGCCCCGGTTCGCGATGTCCTCTTCGACAGCCGTGGTGACGCGCTGTGCCTCGTCGGTGAGCCCGAGGTGATCGAGCAGCAGCGAGACGGAGAGGATCGCGGCCGTGGGATCGGCCTTCTGCTGTCCTGCGATGTCGGGCGCCGATCCGTGCACGGGCTCGAACATCGAGGGGAACGCGCCGTCGGGGTTGATGTTGCCCGAGGCTGCGAGGCCGATGCCACCGGTCACGGCGCCGGCCAGGTCTGTGAGGATGTCGCCGAAGAGGTTGTCGGTGACGATCACGTCGAAACGGCCCGGGTTCGTGACCAGGAATATGGTTGCCGCGTCGACGTGCAGATAGTCTACGGCGACGTCGGGGTGCTCCCGCGCCACGTCGTCGACGAGCCGCTTCCAGATGCCGCCGGCGTGCACGAGCACGTTGGTCTTGTGCACGAGAGTGAGCTTCTTGCGGCGGCGCTCGGCGAGGTCGAACGCGTAGCGCACCACCCGCTCGACGCCGAAGGCCGTGTTCACCGAGGTCTCGTTGGCGACCTCGTGCGGCGTGCCGGTGCGGATCGATCCGCCGTTGCCCACGTACGGCCCCTCGGTGCCCTCGCGGACGACGACGAAGTCGATGTCGCCCGGCGCGGCCAGCGGCCCCGGTACGCCCGGGTACAGCTTCGACGGACGCAGGTTGACGTAGTGGTCGAGCTCGAACCGCAGCTTGAGCAGGAGCCCGCGCTCGATGTTCGCGTCCTTCAGCCGCGGGTCGCCGGGCACTCCCCCGACGGCGCCCAGGAGGATCGCGTCGTGCGTCTTGACCGCGTCGAGGTCGTCGTCCGTGAGCGTGTCGCCGGTCTCGAGGAAGCGGGCGGCGCCCAGCGAGTACCGCGTCTTCTCGAAACGGATGCTGCTGCCCGCGGTCGCGGCGTCGAGCACCTTCTCCGCTTCGGCGATGACCTCCGGACCGATGCCGTCACCCGGGATGACGGCCAGCTTCACGACACGCGACATGGTGCTCCTACGACTTCTGGCGGGACCCTCCC
Organism: Microbacterium sp. Soil_C_42; assembly: GCF_057656735.1. NCBI lineage: Bacteria > Bacillati > Actinomycetota > Actinomycetes > Micrococcales > Microbacteriaceae > Microbacterium > Microbacterium sp. Soil_C_42. Next base: position 63,060 of record NZ_JBDGJU010000002.1, on the reverse strand, counting down.
AGGGTAGTGGCCGCGATGATCCCTGCGACGACCACGAGGGCCGCCCCGATGAGCGCAGTGACCGTGACGCCGGCGTCGAACGCCGTGGCCGCCGCCTCGAAGAGCGCCTCGCCGGTCGCCCCGCCGAGCTGGTCGGCCGCGTGCACCGCACCCGCCAGCGTCTCGGACGCAGCCGCCGCCGCGGCATCCGGAACACCGTCCGGCACCACGAGATTCGTGCGGTAGAGAGCCGTGAGGATGCCGCCCAGCACCGTCGTGCCGAGAACAGCGCCGAGCTCGTACGCGGTCTCGGAGACGGCGCTCGCGGCACCCGCCTTCGCGGGCGGTGCGCTCGAGAGCACGAGCTCGTTCGACACGGTCTCGGCCGCGCCGATGCCGATGCCGAGCGAGACGAACGCGGCGACCAGCGTGCCGATGCTGTCCGGCCCGGTGGCGAACGCCACCGCGATGTAGCCCGCGACGGAGAACACCAGCGCGACCGGGACGACGATCCGTGCAGGCCACTTCTTCGAGATCGGCACGACCGCGAGGCCCGCCAGGATCATCATCGCGAGGCCCGGGACGAGTGCGAGACCGGCCTGCATCGGCGACAGCCCGACGATGAGCTGCAGGTGCTGCGCGACGAAGAAGAGGAAGCCGACCAGCGCGATCACGCTGAGGAGGTTCACCAGCAGGGCGCCGCTGAACGTGCCGAGGCCGAACAGCCGCATGTCGAGCATCGGGGTCTTGGCACGCAGCTGGCGCCGGACGAAGAGCACACCGAAGCCGAGGCCGACGAGCATCGGCAGCCACGCGGCGACGGTGAACCCGTGCACCGCGAGTTCCTTGATGCCGTAGACGACCGGGATCATCGTCGCCATCGACAGCGCGATGCTGAGCGGGTCGATGCGGCCGGGCTTCGGGTCGCGGCTCTCGGGCACGAGCAGCGGCGCAAGCACCAGAAGAGGGATCAGCACGGGCACCGACATGAGGAAGACCGAGCCCCAGGAGAAGTGCTCGAGCAGCAGTCCGCCCACGATCGGGCCGAGCGCCGCTCCCGCGGAGAACATCGATGCCCAGACCGCGATCGCGAGACGTCGCTGATCGCGGTCGGTGAAGATGCTGCGCAGCAGCGACAGCGTCGACGGCATCAGCATCGCGCCGAACACGCCCATCGCGGCGCGGGCTGCGATGAGCCACGCGGCGCTCGGCGCGAAAGCCGCGAGCACGGACACGGCGGCGAAGCCGGTCGCGCCGATGAGCAGCATCCGTCGCCGTCCGAACCGGTCGCCGAGCGTGCCCATCGTGACGAGCAGGCCCGCGAGCACGAGGGGATACGCGTCGATGATCCACAGCTGCTGGGCGCTCGAGGGCCCCAGTTCGAGGGCGATCGACGGCAGCGCGAAGCTCAGCACCGTGTTGTCGACCGACACGAGCAGCACCGGCAGCATGAGCACGACCAGCGCCGCCCAGCCGCGCCAGCCGACCTTCCGGCCCTGGGCGTCCGCGAGCGAGAGTTCTTGAGTGAGAGTCATCATTTCTATACCGTCCAGCCGGTATAGTAACAGGATGCTGCGCCACCTGTCGATACCATCGAGGCCATGAGTCGCCCTCCCCTCGCCCGCGAGAAGGTGCTCGATGCCTTCGAGCAGATCCTCATCGAGGAGGGCGAGCGCGCGGCGACGATGGACGCCACCGCGAAGGCCGCGGGAGTCTCCAAGGGCGGACTGCTCTACCACTTCGGCACCAAAGAGGCCCTCGAAGCCGCCCTCATCGAACGGCTGCGGGCGCTCGTGCAGGCCGACGTCGACCGGATGGCGTCCGCGCCGGAGGGCCCGATCGCCTACTTCCTGCACACGTCGGTCATGGCGAACGACCCGATCGACCGCGCGATCCTCGCGACATCGCGACTCGCACAGGGTGGCGACGCGACGGCGAGCGACGCGCTGCGCCACATCAGAGACGACTGGGCCGCCGTGCTTCAGCCCCACACGAAGGACGCCACGGCGCTCGATCTCGTGATGCTCGTGAGCGACGGACTCTACTTCAACAACGCGCTCGCGGGCGGCTCCATCCCCGGCCCGGTCCCCCGCGGCCAGGCGCTCGACGCGCTGGTCGCGCTCGTGGAGCGCGCCGCGCGCCCCTGACCGGGCGCCCGTTCACGGGCGCGGAGTCAGGACTCGGTGATCTCGATCTGGCGGAACAGGTCGGCCTGGATCGCGGTGCTCACCTCGTCGAGCAGTGCGTCGGGCACCGGCGAGTCGACCGTGAGGACCGACAGCGCCTGGCCGCCGGCCGTCTGGCGCGCGATCTGCATGCCGGCGATGTTGATGCCCGCCTCGCCGAACTTCTGGCCGTAGATCGCGACGATGCCGGGACGATCGGTGTACAGCATGACGACGTGGTTCGTCTCGATCGGCAGCTCGATCGCGTAGTCGTTGATTCCGACCAGCTTCTCGACCTGCTTCGGGCCGGTGAGCGTGCCCGAGATCGCGAGCTGCGAGCCGTCCGAGAGGGCGCCGCGCAGCGTGATGACGTTGCGGTACTCGGGGCTGTCGTCGTCGACGAGCAGGCGCACCTCGACACCGCGCTGTTCGGCGAGCAGCGGCGCGTTCACGTACGACACGGTCTCGCTGACGATGTTCGTGAAGACGCCCTTGAGAGCGGCGAGCTTGAGCACGCTGACGTCGTAGCCCTGCAGCTCGCCGTGCACCTCGACGTCGAGGCTCGTCAGCGGCGACCGCGCGAGCGCCGAGAAGATCTGACCGAGCTTCTCGACGAGCGGGATGCCGGGGCGCACGTACGGGTCGATGACACCGCCCGCGACGTTCACGGCGTCGGGAACGAGCTCGCCACCGAGCGCGAGGCGCACGGACTTGGCGACCGAGACGCCCGCCTTCTCCTGCGCCTCCTCGGTGGAGGCGCCGAGGTGCGGGGTGACGACGACGTTCGGGAGGTCCAGCAGCGCCGCAGCGGTGCCGCCCTCCGCCGGGGGCTCCGACGTGAACACGTCGAGGCCGGCGCCGGCGATCTCGCCCGCGGTGAGGGCGGCGTGGAGGGCCTCCTCGTCGATGAGGCCGCCGCGCGCGACGTTGACCACGTACGCGGTCGGCTTCATGATCTTGAACTGCTCGGCGCCGATCATGCCCGTGGTCTCGGGGGTCTTCGGCATGTGGATCGTGACGAAGTCGCTCTGCTCGAGCAGCTCGTCGAGGGTGACCAGCTGCACGCCGAGCTGCTGCGCGCGGGCGCTCGTGACGTAGGGGTCGTACGCGATGACGCGCACGTCGAACGCCTGCAGGCGCGCGGTGATCAGAGCGCCGATGCGGCCGAGGCCGATGATGCCGACCGTCTTCTCGAAGAGCTCGGTGCCGGTGTACGAGCTGCGCTTCCACGCGCCGCCCGAGAGCGAGGCGTGCGCGGCGGGGATGCGGCGCGCGAGGCTGAGGATGTGGCCGACCGTGAGCTCCGCGGCCGAGATGATGTTGGAGGTCGGCGCGTTCACGACCATCACGCCGGCGGTGGTGGCCGTCTTGATGTCGACGTTGTCGAGGCCGACGCCGGCGCGGGCGACGACCTTCAGGACGGGAGCCGCGGCGATCGCCTCGGCGTCGATCTTCGTCGCCGAGCGGATCAGCACCGCGTTGGCGTCGGCAAGGGCCGAAAGAAGCGCCGGGCGGTCGGTGCCGTCGACGTTGCGGACGTCGAAGTCGGGACCCAGGGCATCGATCGTGGCGGGAGAGAGCTCTTCGGCGATCAGGACGACAGGCTTCGGCACGGGTGTTCCTTAGTGGGGCGGTGCGCGAACGCGCGGAGCAGAACCGGATGCCGCGCCGCACGCCGTCGGGGGGCGAGGCCTGTGCCAGCCTACCGCCCGCGCGGGGAGGAGCCCGACCGTGTGACGGCCTGCGACATGCTCAGCCCAGGAAGGATGCGGAGTTGAGCGTCGTGTACGCGACGATGTTCAGCCAGAACACCGCCACCAGCGCGAGGCCGGTGAGCATCACGAGGAGGAGCTCGTGCGGTGCCCGTCGGTGGCCGATCGCGAACGCTCCGCCCCACACCAGCAGCGGGAACACCGCGGCGAAGATCCAGATGAACCAGCCGAAGGCGTTGAGTGTGACACCCGCGCCCCCGAACGTCTGAAGCGTGATCACGAGGTTGCCGACCGCGTTCCAGACGGCGTAGGCGTAGAACAGTCCCACCGCGCCCGAGATCGTCGCCACGAGCCACGTGGGCGTCTTGCCGCGCTTCGCGGCCGGGGACGCAGCATCCATCACGTTCTCGCTCATTGCCCGATCGCCCCGATCATCACGAACGGCCACGGCAGCAGCAGCACGACCCCGGCCGCGAGCCACGTGAATCGCAGCCACGCGCGCGAGGCGCGGGTGAGCAGCAGGGTGGTGGCGAACCACAGCAGGGGGGCCAGCACGGCGAGCCACAGGCTTCCCTGGTACATCACGTCGGTCACGAGGTACTGGGCTCTCCCCTGCAGGCGCAGACCGCCGATGAGCCAGCCGATCGCGTAGAGGGCGTAGACACCGCCGAGCACGCCGAACGCGATCAGCGCGCCGTTGCCCATGGGCCGGCGGTCGGCAGTGACGGCGGGCGTCGCGGAGGAACCCTCGGGCAGCGAGCCCGCAGCCGGCGCATCCGTGGAGTCCAGCGACTCGCTGCCCTTGCCCACGGCGGTGAAGCCCTTCGGGAGCTCGGCAGGCGTCGACGCGGGCCGCGTCTCGAGCGCGTCCTCCGGTTCTGCGGCCGCACCGTGGTCGAGCGTGGGATCGTCGTCGCCATCCCAGGTGAGGGCGTCGTCGTCGCGTCCGGTCGTCACGTTCTCAGCGTAGTGCCGCCGCCCGGCAAGCCCGGATGCCACCCGCGGTGGGCGCGGCGCCCGGGCTTGCGTCGCTCATTCGAAGAGCCGCAGCATCAGGGTGTGCCACGTGACCGGGCCCACGATCCCGTCGACCGGCGGCGCGAACAGCTGCTGGAACTCGCGGACCGCGGCGTCGGTGGCCGGACCGAAGTCGCCGTCGACGGCAAGGCCGGCGAGGAGCGTCTGCACGGCGCGCACGGCCTCCCCCTTCGCCCCGCCCGGGCCGTCACCCTGCTTCACGGTGATGATGAGGCTCGGCCAGTCCAGCTGCCCGAGCGTGGTCGAGATCTCCACGGCGCGCAGCGTCTGCTGGAAGACCTCGACGGCCTGACCGCTCTGGGGTCCGAACGCGCCGTCGGCAGCGATGGTCGCGCCATGCGCACGCAGCAGGTGCTGCGCGGCGAGGACGCGCCAGTTCGTGGCCTGCGACGACCCCTGCTTCACGAGCGCCCACGGCCGGTCGCCCGGCATGAACGTGCTGAAGAACGACCAGGTCTCGCGACCGGCGACGCCGTCGAGGGTGAGGCCCCACGACTCCTGGAAGAACTCGACCCGTTCCTTCGTGATCGGGCCGAAGTCCCCGTCCACGACCAGCGGGTCCTCCCCCGGCGATCGCGCGAGCCCGAACTGCTGCACGGCGCGGACGGCGTCTCCGGTCGACCCCTGCTGCACCGCGATGACGAGCTCGGGCCAGGTCACGGGTCCGACGATGCCGTCGGCGGGCACGCCCTGCGCGTTCTGGACCGCGGAGACGGCCGCAGCGGTCGCGGGCCCGTAGTCGCCGTCGACGACGACGGCATGCCCGTGCGCTCTGAGCAGGTACTGAATGCCGGGGACGATCGCCGCTGACGATCCCGGCCCGACGGTGCTCCATGGTTCAACGTTCATGACGCTCCTCTGATCTGGGTGGAGTGCGGGGACGTGCCGCCCCTCATGCTTGCGAGGCGTCGCCGGCGCGCCGTGATACCTCAGTCCCGCACGGTGGAGACGGCATCCGTCTCCACCGCCTTCGCGTACTGCAGCGCCAGCGGCACCGCGAACGCGTCGTCCTCCTCGGTGTAGCGGTGCTGCAGTCCCTGCGCAAGGATGCGCCAGGGCCGTTCGTTGGACGGGGTCGCGGCGTCGCCGTCGTCGGGAAGGAACTGCGTGTAGTCGTACGGATGACTCGCCGTGGCGCCGAGCGGCACCGAGAACGTGTCGACCGCGAGCACTCCCGCGGCGAGATCGACCTGGAGCAGTCGCTGGAAGCCCGTCGCCCGCTCCCCCGTCGGCGTGCGGAACTCCTGATAGTCGGCGAGCGCCTCGAGCACGGTGTGCCCGGGGATCCCCCCGGCGTTCTCGGTGACGATCGCCCCGAGCCCGTGGAAGTGCCCCGACAGCACGAGCACGACGTTGCGGTTGGGCGCGACGACCCGCTCCCACAGCAGATCGCCGTGCGAGACCCACCGCGAGGTTGTCGAGCGCTCCGCATCGTCGGTGGCGGTCGCCGGCATGAGATGCTCGTGCGTCGAGATGACGACGTTCGCATCGCGGTGGGCGGCGACGACGTCCTGTGCCCAGGCCACCTCGCGCTCGCCGTACGCGTACGGCAGCGAGATCATCACGAACCGCGCGCCGCCCGCCGCGAACGACGACCAGTTCGCGCTGTTGTCGTCCGCGGTGAGCGAGCCGCCGAACCACGGCTGGTCCCGATATCGCTGCGGACCGAAGTACTCGTTGAAGAGGTCGTTGCTCACGCCGCGCTTGTTGTCGTGGTTGCCCGGAAGCACGCTGTTCGCGATGCCGTTCGCATCCAGCACGCCCTGCAGCCGCGATGCCACCTCGTACTCGCGGCGGGCACGCTCCTCCGTCTGGCCCGGATCGACCCAGTTCTGGATGAGATCGCCCGTGTGGGTGACGAAAGCGAGCTTTCGCGCGTCGGCATTCTCCGCCAGCCACGCCACCTCGCCCGCGTAGACCTCTGGGTACGCCTCCGAGTAGTACTGCGTGTCGGTGATGTGCCCGAGAGCCACGTCGTAGTCCGCGGGGTCGGCGATCCCGCCCGCGTCGGCCGCCGCCGACTCCGTTCTCGGCACCACCTGCACCAGCAGGTCGACCGTGCCGCCGATGACCTCTTCGCCGCGCACGACTCCCTCGAGTCGCACCGGCGCGGTGGCTGCGGCATCCGCTGCCGTCATTGCGCCTGCGGCTTCGTCGAGGGCGCGCCATCCCGCCCGGCCCGTGGCGGCGGCCGCCGGAGCCCACACCGACAGCCGCACCTCGGCCCGCCCGACGGTGCGGCCCTGCCACGAGATGGCGCCACCGCCGTCGGGCAGCCGCACGCGCATCCGCACATACGGCAGGTCATACCTGTCGTCGCGCGCCGTCAGTCCTGCGGCAGAGACCTCCCGCTCGCCTGGTGCCGTCCTGGTGGCGAGCGGCGAAGGCCAGGAGCCGGCGTGGGCGGTCAGCACCTCCAACGGCGTGCCGTCACCGGCCTGCGGGGCGACCGCGACCGCCGCGGCCCGGCCGACGGCCGCATCGACCGCGTCCGATCGGGCATCGTCGAGCGCGCGTCGGATCACGTCGTCCGCAGACGCCGCACGGCGCACGGCGAGCGCGCCCGGGGTCGCGGGGGCGGGGACGAAATCGCTCGCGTCATCGCCGGTGAACGCGGCGCGCTGCAGTGTCTCGCCGCGCATCCGATCCACGGCGAAGGTCGACAGTGCGAGTCCCTTCGTGCAGGGGCTCGGGACGTCCACGCTGCTGTCCATCTCGTTGCGGTGGAAGACGCCGACGCTGTCGACGCGGCGGCCTTCCGCGTCCTGCACCCACACCCCCGCGCCCGCAAGCTCGAGCGGGTCTGGGTACGCCGCGTCGGCGGTGCCGGCCGCCGGTGTTCCTTCGAGGGCGGCGGTCCACGTGTCGTCGGGGCCCAGCACCGTGCCCGCAGCCACGACGGCGAGGTGGTCGAACCTGCGGAAGCCGTCAGCACCGCACGCGACCAGCGTCCAGCCCGAGATGTCGACCTCGCGTGCTCCGAAGTTCGCGAGCTCGACGAAGTTGCGCCGAGGCACCCCGTCGATGTCGGGGTCGGTCGCGATCTCGCTCACCGCCACCCCCGGCCGATCGTCGTACGCGAACGCCGTCGCGATCGAGGAGGCCGCCGAAGGCGACCGCTGCGCGTTCGGGGCGCCCGGCGTGCGCCGCGCGGTCGCGAAGCCGCCATCGGCCTGCCGCTGCCAGCTCTCCCCGGTGCGGTAGTCCAGCGTCGAGGGCAGCTTGTCGCGGCCGGTCTGACAGGCGGTGTCCTCCCGGGAAGACACCCCGACTCCGTCGACCCGGCGTCCGTCGGCATCGACGAGGAGCACACCGTGCACGGGGTCGGCCAGCGACGCCTCGACGCGGATGTCCGCGTCTTCCGCGAATCCGGGACCGCCGATCACCAGACGCTCCCCCGGTCGCAGCGCCGCGCTCGCGCCGAACACGTGCTGCAGCGCCTCGCTCGGGGCGGCCCCGGTGGCGGTGCAGCGGTAGAGCCGCCAGCCGTCGAGGTCCACGACCACCGGCCCGTCGTTCTCGAGCTCGACGAAGTCGTCGCTGCGCCCGGCCGGGCCTGCCGCAGCGATCTCCGACACCCGCACCGGCTCGTCGCCGGCCACGGCGAGCACGTTCGGCCCGCCCGGAGTCGCGACGGCGCGCACCCAGCGCCCGTCGGCGGACGCGCCGGCCCGCTGCCAGCTCTCGCCGAGCGCCGCCGCGGTGGTCACCGGCAGCTCGGCACCCCCGCATTCCGACGTCGTCGGCGCGGGATCGTCCGAGTACGCGGCGAGAGCGTCGACGGTCTCGCCCGACGGGGCGATGACGATGAGCCCGTACCCGCGCTCAGAGAGACGGGTCGTCGGGAACGCCCGCCGCTCCCCCGCCGCGAGGATGACTCCACCCAGGTCGGCCTCGGGATCCGACGGGCGGGACCGCAGCCCCTCGTCGTCGCAGCGGAAGACCGCGTACCCCGTGAGATCGACCGGGCGGTCGCCGGGATTCGCGAGTTCGAAGAACCCGGAAGCCGAGCCGCGAACTCCTGCCGGCGCGACCTCGACGATCGACACCGCGCCCGTCGCCGTGACGATGCGGGGCGATTCCGCCGCACCGGCGGGACCGCCGACCGCGGCCGCGACCCCGACGAGGAGAACGGAGGCCGCAAGGAATGTGGTCACACGTTTCGTGGCGCGCACGCCTCGACGGTGACGCGGCGAGGTGAACCGCCACCGGCGCGGCGGCGATCATCCGGTGTACGGCTGCGGGACGCTTGCCTCAGCCGGCGGCGGCGACGGCCGCCACTACGACCGCAGGGTCGGTGACGTCGTGGCCCGGCGACCCGCCGCCCGGGCCGGACGGCGCATCGTGGCCCGCGCGCGCTCGCGCCGACAGGTGCACCGCGTCGACCCCGGCCGCGAACAGTGCCGGGATATCGGCGGGCTGCACTCCGCCGCCCGCCATCACCTCGACAGCTCCCGAGCGCTCCGCGAAGGCCGCCAGCATGGCGAGGCCGTCGATCGAGCGCGGAGCACCGCCCGAGGTCAGCACGCGGTCGACACCCTCGGCCACCAGCGCGTCGAAGACGGCGGACGGATCGGCGGCGGCGTCGACGGCACGGTGGAACACGAGCGTCGCGGGGCCTGCAGCATCCCGCCATCGGCGCAGCGCCTCGACGTCCAGGCCGCCCGCCGGGGTCAGCGCGCCCACGACCACACCGCCCGCGCCACGATCCACGCACGCGCGGATGTCGGCCGCCACGAGCGCGACCTCCTCGGGGTCGTAGACGAAGCCGCCTCCGCGAGGACGCACGAGCACGTTCACGGTCGCGGGGTCGACGGCTGCGAGCACGGCCTCGAGGGTCGCGAGCGATGGGGTCAACCCGCCCACGTCAAGGGCCTGGCACAGCTCGAGACGGGCGGCCCCGGCCGCGATCGCGGCGCGGGCCCCTGCAGGGTCTTGGACGGCGATCTCGACAGGGCGCGGTGCGGACATGCCGTGAGCCTAGTCCGACGGTGCTCCCCGCCGCAGACATGGTGAGACCCGCCGCGCTCCCGGGCGGCGGGTCTCTACGGATTCACGCGAATCGCAGCTGCCGCGGCCTCATGAAGAGGTGCCGGAACCACATGCCGATCCCGGCTGAGACGCGTGACGCCGGGCTCTCGGGTGTGATCGTCGCGCCGCGGTCGGCGATGCTGCGGAGAATCTCGTTCTCGCGATCCAGGGCGGCCGCCCGCTCGCGATCGAGCCGGTCGGCCGTGAAGGTCAGGGTGCTCCCGCCCATGGCCGTTCCTTTCATGATCCTCGCCCGGGTTGGCGAGTGTTGTGTGTGGGGAGTCGCGGTCGCGGCGCCGTGATACGCCGGACACGCCCTCGAAGGAACGGACTCTGAGCGACCAGGGTCAGAACGCCGGCGCTCCCGCACGCACCAGCCGCCAGTTCTCGACGTGGAAGTCCGCGGGGTCGATCACTCCCGTCGCCGAGGCGTACGCCACGATCGCCTCGCGGATCGCGACCTGCGCGTTGTAGACCACGGGCGCCGTCGCGACATGCGGGAACCCGCCGCCACCTGACTGCCGGTAGTTGTTGATCGCCACCACGAACCGCTGGTCGGCCGCCACCGGCGCCCCGCCGAAGGCGAGGTTCCCGATGCGCGAGCCCCGCGGCTGGGAGATGTCGATGTCGTATGTGACGCCCGAGAACTGGTCGAAGTTGTAGTCGGGCGTGTTCAGCGCGTTCGTCCAGGTCGCGGGCGCGACCGGAGCGTCGGGTGCCACCTGCTGGAAGTACTTCGCCGAGTACTCGAGGTAGTCCCTGATCTGGGCGCCGGTGATCACCGACGCGAGCAGCGTGTTGTCGTAGATGTACAGCCCCGCGACGTCCTTGATCGTGACCTGCCCGGCCGGGAACGTCGCGGCGCGGTTGAACGGCGCCGCGAGGGAGATCAGCGGAAGGGATGCCTCGGCGGTGCCTGCGATCGCCTTCGACACGGTGTCGATCTGCACACGGTGGATGTAGTCGAGGATTGCAGTGTCTTTCCAGCACGACTCGGCGGCGGAGAGCACCTCGGTCGACGTCGCGACCGGCGTGTTGACGTACGCGACGACGGCGTCGTGCTGCGCCTTGACGACCTGCACGAGGGCGGGGTCGTCGGCGACCGTGTTCGTGTTGACGGTGAGGGATTTCGCCCCGGTGACCGCCCACTTGCCACGGTCGATCGTGAGCGTGAGGTCGAATACGCTGAGGCGCTGACCCCAGTTCTTCGGCTCGCTCATGACGACCTGCTTGCCCGTGGCCTTGTTCATCACGAACCGCTGCGGGACGTCCTGGTGGGCGTGGCCGAAGAGGACCGCGTCGATGCCGGGCACCTGCTCGGCCAGCAGGGCCGACGCGTTCTCGACCGGGATGTCGCTCCCGTACGACGACAGGCCGCTGTCGCCGGCGTGGACGCTCACCACGACCACGTCGACGCCTTCCGCGCGCATGACGGGCACCCAGCGGGCGGCGGTCTCCACGACGTCGAGCACGTCGATGCGTCCGCTCACGTTCGCCTTGTCCCAGAGGACGACGCCGGGGTTGGTGAGGCCGAGCACGCCGACGCGGATCGGCTTGTAGCCCGGGATGTTCATCTTCTTGACGACATAGGGCCGGAACGCGGGATCGGTCGTGCCCGCGTGCACGGCGTTCGCCGCCAGGGCCGGGGCATCCAACTGCGAGATCCAGTTGTCGAGGAAGTCGAGCCCGTAGTTGAACTCGTGGTTGCCGAGGGCCACGGCGTCGTAGCCGATCGCGTTGAACGCGGCCGCGATCGGATGAACCGCGCCCGATGCGGTGACCGGGTCGACGGTCGCGTAGTAGAAGCCCAGCGGCGACCCCTGGATCGTGTCGCCGGCGTCGAACAGCAGCGTCCGGCCGCGCCCGCGGTCAGCGCGGATCTGGTTCACCAGGCTCGACACGCGAGCCAGCCCGATCGTGTTGCCCGCGCTGTCGCTGTAAGCGGCGTCCTTGTAGTAGTCCCAGTTGAGCGCGTTGGCGTGGATGTCGGATGTGCCCATGACGGTGATGGTCACGGACTTCCCGCCGGGTGCGGCCGACGCCTGCGGCGACTGCACCCATCCGGCCGCGGCGAGCACGCTCGCCGCGGAGACGCCGACGAGGAAATTGCGGCGACTCAGACCCGAGCGGGGCGGGTTCTCCGCCGTGGTCCCGAGGTCGCGGTCAGACGCGTGATCAGGCATGTTTTCTCCCATGGCGAGGATCGAACCACGCTCGCGGGCGCGGCGACAAGAGTTCGCGGATGAGGAAACTCTCAGCAACCTCTCCGCCCGCCCGGTACATGCCGAGAGCCCGGCCCCTCTCGGGACCGGGCTCTGCGTGACGATCGCGCGTGGCGCGGTCAGCGGGTCGGGATCAGCGCGCGGCCGAGCCCTCGACGTAGTCCGCGTCCTGCTGCTTCCATGCGAAGAGCGAACGCAGGTCCTTGCCGACCGACTCGATCGGGTGGGCGGCGGCCTTCTCACGGAGCTCGAGGAACTCGACGGCGCCGTTGTCCTGGTCGTCGATGAAGCGCTTGGCGAACGCGCCCGACTGGATGTCGGCGAGCACGGCCTGCATGTTCTCCTTGACGCGCGGGTCGATGACGCGCGGGCCCGACACGTAGTCGCCGTACTCGGCGGTGTCGGAGACCGACCAGCGCTGCTTGGCGATGCCGCCCTCCCACATGAGGTCGACGATGAGCTTGAGCTCGTGCAGCACCTCGAAGTAGGCGATCTGCGGCTGGTAGCCCGCCTCGGTCAGCGTCTCGAAGCCGTACTGGACGAGCTGCGACACACCGCCGCAGAGGACGGCCTGCTCGCCGAACAGGTCGGTCTCGGTCTCCTCGGTGAAGGTCGTCTTGATGACGCCGGCACGGGTGCCGCCGATGGCCTTCGCGTACGAGAGCGCGGTCGCCCAGGCGTCACCGGTGGCGTCGCGCTCGACGGCGATGATGTCGGGGATGCCGCGGCCCGCGACGTACTCGCGGCGCACCGTGTGGCCCGGCGCCTTCGGCGCGACGAGGATGACGTCGACACCCTCGGGCGCCTCGATGTAGCCGAAGCGGATGTTGAAGCCGTGCGCGAACGCCAGCGTCTTGCCCGGGGTCAGCTTGTCCTTGATGCTGTCGTTGTAGATCCCGCGCTGGTGCTGGTCCGGCGCGAGGATCATGATGACGTCGGCCCACTCGGCCGCGTCGGCGACCGACTTGACCTCGAAGCCCTCGTCCTGCGCCTTCTCGATCGACTTGGAGCCGTCCTTGAGCGCGATGACGACCTCGACACCCGAGTCGCGAAGGTTCTGGGCGTGTGCGTGGCCCTGCGAGCCGTAGCCCACGATCGCCACCTTCTTGCCCTGGATGATGCTCAGGTCGGCATCGGCGTCGTAGAAGATCTCAGCCATCTTCGTGTTTCTCCTTGATTGATTTCGGTCGTTGTTGTTCGTTGAGCGAGCTTGCGCGTCGAAACGCAGAGACGAAACGCTCGGAGGGTATGTCAGCCGCGCAGCACGCGCTCGGTGATGCTCTTGCCGCCGCGGCCGATGGCGACGAGGCCGGACTGCGCCAGCTCCTTGATGCCGAAGGGCTCGAGCGCGCGCAGGAACGCGTCGACCTTGCCCTTGTCGCCGGTGACCTCGACCACGAGCGCGTCGGGCGCGTAGTCCACGATCTGGCCGCGGAACAGGTTCACGACCTCGAGCACGTTCGAACGGGTCTGGTTGTCGGCGCGCACCTTCACGAGCATGTGCTCGCGCTGGACGGATGCCGCGGGGTCGAGCTCGACGATCTTGATGACGTTGATGAGCTTGTTGAGCTGCTTGGTGACCTGCTCGAGGGGCAGCTCGTCGACGTCGACCACCACGGTAATGCGCGAGAGTCCGGGGACCTCGGTGACACCCACCGCAAGCGACTCGATGTTGAAGCCGCGCCGGGCGAACAGGCCGGCGACGCGCGTCAGCAGACCCGGCTTGTCCTCCACGAGGAGGCTCAGCACGTGACTCGTCATGACTCAGTCCTCCTGCTCGTCGAAGGCGGGCGAGTGGTCCCGCGCGTACTGGACGAAGCTGTTGCTCACGCCCTGCGGCACCATCGGCCACACCATCGCGTCGGCGCTCACGACGAAGTCGATGACCACCGGACGGTCGTTCGTCTCGAGCGCCGTCTGGATCGCAGCATCCACGTCCTCTTCCTTCTCGACGCGGATCGCGAGGCAGCCGTACGCCTCCGCCAGCTTCACGAAGTCCGGGATGCGCACCGTGCCGTGGCCGGTGTTGAGGTCGGTGTTCGAGTGGCGGCCGTCGTAGAACAGCGTCTGCCACTGGCGCACCATGCCCAGCGACGAGTTGTTGATGATCGCGACCTTGATCGGGATGTTGTTGATCGCGCAGGTGGCGAGTTCCTGATTCGTCATCTGGAAGCAGCCGTCGCCGTCGATCGCCCACACGACCCGGTCGGGTTCGGCGACCTTCGCACCCATCGCGGCCGGGACCGAGTACCCCATCGTGCCCGCGCCGCCCGAGTTGAGCCAGGCGTTCGGGCGCTCGTACTTGATGAACTGCGCGGCCCACATCTGGTGCTGGCCCACGCCGGCGGCGTAGACGCCGTCGGGGCCGGTGAGCTCGCCGATGCGCTGGATCACGTACTGCGGTGACATGTGGCCGTCGGTGGGCTGGGTGTAGCCGAGCGGGAACTCGTCGCGCAGCCCATCGAGGAACGACCACCACTCGGCGATGTCGGGCGCGGTGCCGCCGCTGACCGCGCGGAACGCCACGTCGAGGTCGACGAGCACGTCCTTGAGGTCGCCCACGATCGGCACGTCGGCGGTGCGGATCTTCGAGATCTCGGCGGGGTCGATGTCGACGTGCACGACCTTCGCGTGCGGCGCGAACAGGGCCGCCTTGCCGGTGACACGGTCGTCGAAACGGGCCCCGAGGGCGACGATGAGGTCGGCCTCCTGCAGCGCGAGGACCGCCGGCACCGTGCCGTGCATGCCGGGCATGCCGAGGTGCTGCGGGTGCGAGTCCGGGAACGCACCGCGAGCCATCAGCGTGGTCACGAGGGGCGCACCCGTCGTCTCGGCGAGCGAACGGAGCTCCTCGGAGGCCCGGGCGCGGATCACGCCGCCGCCGACGTACAGCACCGGCTTCTTGGCGTCGGCGATCAGCTGAGCCGCAGCCTGGATCTGCTTGCCGTGCGCCTTCGTGACCGGCCGGTAGCCCGGGAGGTCGATGTTCGGCGGCCACACGAACGGCGCCTCGGCCTGCTGGGCGTCCTTCGTGATGTCGACGAGCACGGGGCCGGGGCGACCGGTCGCGGCGATCTCGAAGGCGGCCGCGATGGCACCCGGGATGTCTTCCGCGCGCTTCACCAGGAACGAGTGCTTGGTGATCGGCATCGTGATGCCGACGATGTCGGCCTCCTGGAAGGCATCCGTCCCCATCAGGGTGGAGAAGACCTGGCCGGTGATGCAGACGATCGGCACGGAGTCCATGTAGGCGTCGGCGATCGCGGTGACGAGGTTCGTCGCGCCGGGACCGGACGTCGCGATCGCGACGCCGACACGACCCGATGCGGCGGCATAGCCTTCGGCCGCGTGCCCGGCGCCCTGCTCGTGCCGGACGAGGATGTGGCGCACGGACTCGTCGTCCATGAGGGGGTCGTACACGGGCATGATGGCGCCGCCCGGGAGACCGAAGACATCGGTCACCCCGAGCAGGTCGAGAGAACGGACGACCGCTTCCGCGCCCGTGAGCACGGGCGTCGAGGCGGTGCGGGCTGGCGGCCGGGGAACGGCCGCGGCGGTGTCGGCTGACATGGTGATTTCCTCTGAAATGGGTCGGAGGCGGATGTCGGAAGCCAGGCTCAACCGGTGGTCGCGCCCTCCGCAGCGGAGCGCACGAGTCGGGAGTACTTGGCAAGGACGCCACGGGTATAGCGCGGGGGAAGCGGCTCCCAGCCAGAGCGGCGGGAGTCAAGCTCAGCCTCGTCGACGAGTAGGTCGAGAGTGCGAGCCGCGATATCGACCCGTATCAGATCACCATCGCGCACGAAGGCGATGGGACCTGCGTCCACCGCTTCGGGTGCTATGTGGCCGATGCACAGGCCGGTTGTGCCGCCTGAGAATCTGCCGTCCGTCAAGAGTAGTACATCTTTTCCGAGCCCCGCGCCCTTGATGGCCGCGGTGATCGCGAGCATCTCGCGCATGCCCGGGCCGCCCTTCGGGCCCTCGTAGCGGATCACGACGACGTCGCCGGCGGCGATCTCACCGGCCTCGAGCGCGTCCATCGCGGCACGCTCGCGCTCGAACACGCGGGCAGGTCCTTCGAACACGTCGGCGTCGAAGCCGGCCGACTTCACGACCGCGCCCTCGGGGGCGATCGAGCCGTGCAGGATCGTGATGCCGCCCTTGGCGTGGATCGGGTCGTCGAACGAGTGGATGACGGTGCCGTCGACAGGGTCGGGATCCAGGTCGGCGAGGTTCTCGGCCAGCGTCTTGCCGGTGACGGTGAGCGCGTCGCCGTGGAGCAGACCCTCGTCGAGCATCGCCTTCATGATCACCGGGATGCCGCCGTGCCGGTCGACGTCGTTCATGACGTACTTGCCGAACGGCTTCATGTCGGCCACGTGCGGCACCTTGTCGCCGATGCGGTTGAAGTCGTGCAGGCTCAGGTCGACATCGGCCTCGCGGGCGATCGCGAGCAGGTGCAGCACGACGTTGGTCGAGCCGCCCAGCGCCATCGCGAGCGCGATCGCGTTCTCGAACGCCTCCTTGGTGAGGATGTCGCGCGTCGTGATGCCCTGACGCAGCAGGTTGACCACGGCCTCGCCCGAGCGGTGCGCGAAGTAGTCGCGGCGGCGGTCGGCCGACGGCGGCGCGGCCGAGCCGGGGAGGCTGAGTCCGAGCGCTTCGGCGACGGAGGCCATCGTGTTGGCGGTGTACATCCCGCCGCACGCACCCTCGCCCGGGGCGATCGCGCACTCGATGCGCTTGAGGTCGGCCTCGCTCATCTTGCCCGCGAGGCACGCGCCCACGGCCTCGAACGAGTCGATGATGGTGACGTCCTTCTCGGTGCCGTCCGAGAGCTTGACCCAGCCGGGCGCGATCGAGCCGGCGTACAGGAAGACGCTCGAGAGGTCCAGGCGCGCCGACGCCATGAGCATGCCGGGGATCGACTTGTCGCACCCGGCGAGCAGCACCGATCCGTCGAGGCGCTCGGCCATGATGACGGTCTCGACGGAGTCGGCGATCACCTCACGGGAGACGAGCGAGAAGTGCATGCCCTCGTGGCCCATCGAGATGCCGTCCGAGACGGAGATGGTGCCGAACTGCAGCGGATAGCCGCCGCCGGCGTGCACGCCCTCCTTGGCGCCCTGCGCGAGCCGGTCGAGGCTCAGGTTGCAGGGGGTGATCTCGTTCCAGCTCGAGGCGATGCCGATCTGCGGCTTGTCCCAGTCCGCGTCGCCCATGCCGACGGCGCGGAGCATGCCGCGCGACGTCGTGGCTTCGATGCCGTCGGTGACGACGCGACTGCGGGGCTTGATGTCGATGGAGTTGTCAGCGAGCGAATCGGGCTGGGCCATTGACTCAGTGTATTCCCGTGTCACGACCCGCTCGCCCCGAGTGACGGAGCCCGGGCGATCTTTAAGCCCGACGCTGCGAGCGCTCAGCGGCCAGGCGCTTCAGCAAGGCGGCGAGCCCCGCGATGTCGGGCGCACGCACCGCTGCGGCGGTCTCGCCCTCCCCCACCCGCACGCCGAGGTCGCCGTCTCCGAGGCTCGCCAGCGCGTCCTCGTCGGTGACGTCGTCGCCGGCGAACAGCACCGCCGTGGCGCCCACGCGCTCGCGCAGCTCGGCGATGGCGGAGTCCTTGCCCTCATGCCGGAACGCGAACTCGACGATGTTGTGTCCCGTGCGCCGGCGCCAGTGCGGGGCCTCGGCCGCGACGATCTCGTCGACGACGCGGTTCGCCTCGGCCGCGGCCTCGGCGGTCGCCCGGCGCGTGTGCACCCCGAACCCGAAGGTCTTGGGCTCGATCCAGACGCCCTCGAGGTGCGCTGTGGCCTGCTCGGCATGCCCGCGGAGGGCGTCGCGCAGGGCGACGTCGGCGTCTTCTTCGCCGTGGCTCGCAAGGCCCTCGCCGGGGAGCCAGAACTCGGCGCCGTGCGACCCCGCCAGCAGCACCTGCGACGAGTCGTCGTGCTCGGCGATCACGCGGAGGTCGACGAGGCTGCGCCCCGAGACGAAGGCGACGATCGTGTCCGGCGCCGCGACCAGCGCGCCGACCGCTTCGCGCGCAGCGGGCAGCATCCGTGCGTCCATCGGCTCGTCCTCGAGCGGCGACAGCGTGCCGTCGAAGTCGAGGGCTGCAAGAAGGCGATCGGATGCTGCGAGCTTGTCGATCGCCGCGGCAGCGGCGCGCGAGTCGAGGGTCATTCGCGGGACCCCGCAGCCTTGTTGAGCGCGGGGAACCTGTTGCGCTCGCGCGCCCCGTCGAGCGCGTCGAGGAACGACTGCGACCATCGCGCGACATCGTTCTCGAGCACCTTCCTCCGCAGCGCCCGCATGCGACGCCCCTGTTCGGCCGGCGGCATCTCGATGGCCCGCATGAGGGCGTCCTTCATCCCGTCGATGTCATGGGGATTGATCCGCACCGCGCTCGACAGCTCGTCCGCGGCGCCGGCGAACTCGCTCAGCACGAGCACGCCGCGGTTGTCGATGCGCGCTGCCACGTACTCCTTCGCGACCAGGTTCATGCCGTCGCGCAGAGCGGTGACCAGCATGACGTCGGCAGCCATGAACAGGGCCACCATCTCCTCCCGCGGGTACGCCTGGTGAAGGTAGCGGATCGCGGTGTGCCCCATGGTGTCGTGGTCGCCGTTGATGCGACCGACGGTGAGCTCGATCTCGTCGCGCAGCTGCATGTAGGCCGCGACCCGCTCGCGGCTGGGGCTCGCGACCTGCACGAGCGTCACATCCTCGACCGTGATGCGGCCGTCCTCCAGCAGCTCGCCGAAGGCCTTCATGCGGTGACGGATGCCCTTGGTGTAGTCCAACCGGTCGACGCCGAGCAGGATCTTCTTCGGATTCCCCAGGCTCTCGCGGATCTCCTTCGCGCGCGCCTTGACGTCATCGCGCTGAGCGAGCTCCACGTACGAGGAGGCATCGATCGAGATCGGGAACGCCTTCGCCAGCGCGCGGCGGGTGGTGCCGTCGGGGTTGGGCACGGTGATCCCGGACGCCTTCGTCTCGTAGCGGAACTGCCGGCGCACCGCGCGGGCGAAGTTCCCGGCGTCGGCGACACGCTGGAATCCGATGACGTCCGCCCCCAGCAGTCCTTCAAGCACCTGCCGGCGCCACGGCAGCTGCGAATAGAGGCCGTATGCCGGGAAGGGAATGTGGTGGAAGTACCCGATCGTCAGGTCGGGTCGCACCTCGCGGAGCATCTGTGGGACGAGCTGAAGCTGATAGTCCTGCACCCACACGGTCGCGCCCTGCGCCGCGACCTCCGCGGCCGATTCCGCGAACCGCCGGTTCACCTTGACGTACGAGTCCCACCACACACGCCGGTACCGGGGCTCGGCGATGACGTCGTGGTAGAGCGGCCAGAACGTGTCGTTCGACATGCCCTCGTAGTAGAGCTCGACGTCTTCGGCGCTGAGCTTCACGGGCACCAGGTACGTGCCCTCGAACTCGAAAGGATCGACCTCGATGTCGGGCTGCCCCGGCCAGCCGACCCACGCACCGTCGGTGCGGCGCATCATCGGCTCGAGCGCCGTCACGAGGCCGCCGGGCGAACGCCGCCAGCCCGGCTCGCCGTCTCCGTCCACGACACGGTCGACCGGCAGCCGGTTGGCGACGACGACGAGTTCGGCGGTGTGGGCGGCGGGCTCTGTCACGCGGTCTCCTGACGGTTTCGTGGACTCGGCACGCCCAGGCTACCGCGCGCCGGGTCGCGTCCGAGTCCCCTTGACTCATCGGACGGCCCCATGTCAAGGCGCGCGGCGCCCGCATGCCCCGCGCTAACGTGGCCCCATGCGCAAGTACCTCTTCGGCACCGGCCTCCTCACCGCGATCACCGGCGGGCTGACGTTGATGAGGGGACTCCGCGAGAACGAGCCGTTCACGTGGCGCATGGCGCTCGGGTGGCTCAGCTGGGGCATCTCCCTGGCCCTCGCGATCGGCGCGATCGTCGACGTGCGCCGCGCCGCGCGCGGCGAGCTCATCGCGAACGACTCCCCCGTCCACGGCCGTGAGAAGAAGCTCCTCAAGCGCCGCATCCAGCCCTGACCTGCACAGGCCAGCGCCACGTTACCCATCCGGGTCCCGTGGCGCTTCCGTTCGGGGGTCGGCGGTGATCAGCGCGTGAGGATGAGCGCGTCGCCCTGACCGCCGCCGCCGCACAGCGCCACCGCCGCCGTGCCGCCGCCGCGCCACACGAGTTCGTGCACGACGTGGACGACGAGGCGGTTGCCGGAAGCCCCGATCGGGTGTCCGATCGCGATGCCGCCGCCGTGCGGGTTGACGACGTCGTCCGAGAGGCCGAGCTCGGCCTGCGAACGCACCACCACGGCGCCGAACGCCTCGTTGATCTCGACGATGTCGAGGTCGCTCGCGGCGAGGCCCTGCTTGGCCAGAGCCTTCTCGATCGCGCGCGCGGGCTGCGAGTGGAGCGAGTTGTCGGGGCCGGCCACCTGCCCTGACGCGCCGACGACCGCGAGCACGTTCCAGCCGTTCTCGTCGGCGTGCGAGCGCGTCGTCAGCACGACCGCGGACGCGCCGTCCGAGATCTGCGACGAGTTGCCCGCGGTGATCGACCCGCCGGACGCGAACGCCGGGCGCAGGCCCGCGAGCGTCTCCACGGTGGTCTCGGGGCGCACGCCCTCGTCCTTCGTCACGACGACCGGCTCGCCCTTGCGCTGCGGGATCTCGACCGGCACGATCTCGGCGTCGAGGCGCCCCTCGGCCTGCGCGGCGGCCGCGCGCTGATGCGACCGCGCGGCCACAGCATCCTGAGCCTCTCTCGTCACCTCGAGCCGTTCGTTGTGTCGCTCGGTGGATGCGCCCATGCTCTCGCGGTCGTAGGCATCGGTGAGCCCGTCGAACGCCATGTGGTCGAGCACCTCGATCGAGCCGTAGGCCCAGCCGTCACGCGAACCCATGAGCAGGTGCGGGGCGCGCGTCATCGACTCCATGCCGGCGGCGACCACGACCGTCGCGTCGCCCACCGCGAGCATGCGCGCGCCGTCGATGATGGCCGTGAGGCCGGAGAGGCACACCTTGTTGACCGACCCGGAGTGGACGTCCCACCCGATCCCGGCGCCCACCGCCGCCTGACGGGCGGGGTTCTGCCCGCTTCCGGCCGCGAGCACCTGGCCGACGAGGACGGCGTCGACAGCGTCGGCGGGGATGCCGCCCTTCTCGAGTGCGCCCTTGATCGCGGCGCTGCCCAGCTGCACCGCCGTGAGCGGAGCCAGCTGGCCCTTCAGCCGCCCCTGCGGAGTGCGCGCAGCGGCGACGATGACGACGTCGTCGTGGTTCATGCTTCGATTCTCTCTCCGACGGCGACCGTCAGCTCCGGTTCGGTGGCCGCGATGACCTCTTCCACAGTGACGCCGGGGGCCGTCTCGACCAGCACGAGTCCGGCATCCGTCACATCGATGACCGCCAGGTCCGTGATGATGCGGTCGACCACGCCGCGTCCGGTAAGGGGCAGCGAGCACTCGTTCACGATCTTCGCCGAGCCGTCCTTGGCGACGTGCTCCATCAGCACGATCACCTTCGCGGCGCCGTGCACCAGGTCCATCGCGCCGCCCGGCCCCTTCACCATCTTTCCGGGGATCATCCAGTTGGCCAGGTCGCCCGTCGCCGACACCTGCATCGCGCCGAGGATCGCGGCGTCGATCTTGCCGCCGCGGATCATCCCGAAGCTCGTCGCCGAGTCGAAGAAGGCGGCCCCGGGCAGGGTCGTCACCGTCTCCTTGCCGGCATTGATGAGATCGGGGTCGACGTTCTCCTCGGTCGGGTACGGCCCGACACCCAAGATGCCGTTCTCGGACTGCAGCACCACGGTCACGCCTTCGGGCACGAAGTTCGGCACCAGGGTCGGCAGGCCGATGCCCAGGTTGACGTAGGCGCCGTCGGCGAGCTCCTCGGCCGCGCGGGCGGCCATCTCATTGCGGGTGAGCGGCATGTCAGGCTCCTTCCGGCATCTCGCGCGCGGCGGCCTGTGCGACCGAGACCGTGCGCCGTTCGATGCGCTTGTCGATGTCGGATCCGACCTCCACGATGCGGTGCACATAGATGCCGGGGAGATGGATGCTGTCGGCCTCCAGCTCTCCCGGTTCCACGAGCTCCTCGACCTGGGCGATGCACACGCGCCCCGCCATCGCGGCGAGCGGGTTGAAATTGCGCGCGGACTTGTTGAAGACGAGGTTGCCGTGCCGATCGCCCTTCAGCGCGTGGACGAGCGCGAAGTCGGTGACGATCGCCTCCTCGAGCACGTAGTCGCGCGCGGCGCCCGAGACCTCGAAGCTGCGGACGTCCTTCACGGGCGACGCGACGGCGATCGAGCCGTCGGCGGCGTAGCGACGGGGCAGCCCGCCCTCGGCGACTTGGGTTCCGACGCCGGTCTGCGTGTAGAACGCGGCGATGCCCGATCCGCCGGCACGGAGCTTCTCGGCGAGCGTGCCCTGCGGCGTCAGCTCGAGCTCGAGCTCACCCGAGAGGAACTGCCTCTCGAACTCCTTGTTCTCGCCGACGTACGACGACGTCATCTTGCGGATGCGCTTGGCGTTCAGCAGGATCCCGAGACCCCAGTCGTCGACGCCGCAGTTGTTGCTCACGATGCTGAGATCGCTCGTGCCCTGTGCGAGCAGCGCCTCGATGAGGGCGATCGGATTGCCCGAGAGCCCGAACCCGCCCACCGCAAGAGACGCCCCGTCGGGGATGTCGGCGACGGCTTCCGCCGCCGAGCCCCAGGTCTTGTCGATCATTGTGCTCCTTTGCAGTCAGGTCGCTCCGCCTCCATCGTCCGGCTCGATGGGGCTGCACCGCCACCTTGCCGCTTGCCATGTGGCCACTGTGCGCCGTAGCGTCCATATTGTGGACACCGCAGCCAAGCGCACCGTTCCCGGAGCCCAGTCGATCGCCCGCGCCGCCCAGCTCCTGCGACTGGTGACCTCGGGAGGAGACGAGGGGATGCCGGTGGCCGAGCTCGCCCGCCGCGCCGAGCTCACCCGCCCGACGACGCATCGACTCCTCACCGCACTGCGCCACGAGGGCCTGGTCGATCAGGACGAGCGCACCGGCCGCTGGATGCCCGGACCGGAGCTGTACCTGATGGGCACGGTCGCAGCATCCCGCTACGACATCACCACTGTCGCGCGCGACATCGTGCGCTCATTGGCCGTCCGCACCGAAGAGAGCGCGTTCCTGTCCGTCCGACGGGGCGACGAGACCGTGTGCCTGCTGCGCGAGGAGGGCAGCTTCCCGATCCGCTCATTCGTGCTGTCGGAGGGCGTGCGGTTCCCGCTCGGCGTGGCGTCCGCGGGGCTCGCGATCCTGTCGTTCCTGCCTCCCCACGATGTGGACGCCTACTTCGAGCGTCACCCCGAAATCTCACAAGGGTGGGGTGCGGCCCACAGCGAGCCGCGGCTGCGCACGCGCCTTCGCGACACCCAGGAGCGCGGCTACGCCGTCAACCCCGGGCTCATCGTCGAGGGCTCCTACGGCATCGGGGCGGCGGTCTTCACGCGCGAGGGCCACCCGCAGTGGGCCCTGAGCCTCACCGGCGTGGAGTTCCGCTTCGGCCCCGAGCGCCTGCCCGAGCTCGGTCGCACACTGCTCGCCCACGCGCACCAGCTCACGACCCGCATCGCCGCGTCGCGCTGACCAGCTCGATCCCTGCTATCCCCGCGATCCCACTCACCTGTCGCGACGTGCCTGAGCACGCGGCAGATCGTGACCCGCGAGCGTCAGCGGGTGGGGGCCGCCGCGAGCTCCTCGCGCACCGCGGCGGCGACCACATCCGCCCCATCAGGCGACATCACGATCGTGTAGTGGTTGAAGCCGTCCACGCGCTCGTGCTCGACCGCGGGGTACTCCAAAAGCAGTCGTTCGAGGTGGTGCGGGGCGTACAGCCCGGGCGGCTCGTTCTGCAGGCCGCGGGGAACGGTGATGAGGCGGGTCGGATGCTGGAGCCCGGCCAGCGCCGCCGGCAGCGCGTCGCCCGCGTTCATGTCGAGGGTGTCGTCGGCGGTCGTCGCGTAGCTCGTCGCTGGGCGGAACGCGCCCGTCCCGTCGTCGACCAGGTCGTACGCGAGATAGCGTTCGAGCTCGGGCGTCCAGGCGCCGGCGAAGGCCGGATGCTGCTGCCAGAAGTCCATGTACTCCCCCGTGTCCGCGAACCTCATCGACAGCCGCGCCGCGGTCGGGCCGAGGATGCCGGCGACGAGTTCGTCGGTGCTGAGTCCTGCCGGGACGTCGAGCGGCAGCCCGCCGTCGACGAGCAGCAGCCGCGAGACGCGCTCGGGGTACCGGTGCGCGAACACGACGGACACGAACCCGCCCATCGAGTGCCCGACGACCACGGTGCGGTCGATGCCGAGCGCATCGAGCAGCGCCCTGAGGTCCGCCGCGTGTGCGGCCATCCCCGCGGAGCCGCCGATGCCGTTGCTGCGCCCGCGGCCTCGCAGATCGGGCGCGACGATGCGCACTCCCGGCAGACGGTCCACGACGAACGGCCACGCCAAGTGGGAGGCCGTGACGCCGTGCACCAGCAGCACGGCCGGCGCGTCGGCGGCGGCGTCTATCGGGTCCCAGACTCCTGCCCGCAGCGGCCCGCCGTCGACGGGCACGTCGACCGTCCGATACTCGTGGCTCACCGTGCCGTCCATCCGCCGTCCATCGTGTACGAGGCTCCGGTGACCATGCCGGCCTTGTCGGATACCAGCCAACCGGCCAAAGACGCGACCTCGTCGGCTTCGACGAGCCGCTTCACCGCGCTCTCGGTCAGCATGATCTTCTCGACGACTTCGCTCTCCGCGATCCCGTGCACGGCGGCCTGGTCCGCGATCTGCTTCTCCACGAGCGGAGTGCGCACGTAGGCGGGGTTGATGCAGTTGCTGGTCACGCCGTGCGGGGCGCCCTCGAGCGCCGTCACCTTCGACAGGCCTTCGAGCCCGTGCTTCGCGGAGACGTACGCCGACTTGAACGCGCTCGCCCGCAGGCCATGCGCGCTCGAGATGTTGATGACACGCCCCCATCCGCGCTGGTACATCGCCGGGAGCGCCGCACGGATGAGGAGGAACGGGGACTCCAGCATGAGCCGCACGATGAGCCGGAACGCCTCCGGATCGAACTCCGTGATCGGCGCGACCCGCTGGATGCCGGCGTTGTTCACGAGGATGTCGACGTCGAGGGCCAGGTCGTCGAACGCGGCGGTGTCGGCGAGGTCGACGGCCCACGACTCACCGCCGACGGCGGTGGCGGCATCCGTCGCGGCATCCGCGTTCAGATCGGCGATGATGACGTGCGCGCCTCGCGAGGCGAACTCGTGCGCGCAGGCGAGGCCGATGCCGCTCGCTCCGCCGGTGACGAGTGCGCGCTTGCCGGCGAGGTCCTTCTCCACCATCAGGATTCCTTCCGTGCGTCGTCCGCTCGCGGCGCGAGGGCGTTGTCGATGAAACGGGTCATGCCGGCGAACACCACCGGGTCGAGCTGCGCAGGCGGGTTGCCCTCGGCATCGCGCTCCCACAGCAGGAACCGCATGCCGATGAGCTCGCCCATGCCCATGAGGGCCCACGCGGTCGTCTCGGGATCGAGGGCGCGGTCGACGTCGCCCGTCGCCTGCGCGGCGCGCAGGCCTGCCTCATACCCCTCGACGATGCGCGTGTAGTGCGTGCGCAGCACCTCGGGCGAGACGAACTCCGCCTCGCGCACGACGCGGTAGAGCGCAGGGTGCTCCGCGGTGAACCGGAAGAACCCGGCGAACCCCGCACGCTCCGCCTCCAGGCGACCGGATGCGCCGACCATCGCCTCCGACATGGAATGGCGCACGCGGCGGTTGAGGTCGAGTACGAGCGCCTCGAAGATCGCCTGCTTGCTGTCGAAGTAGAGGTAGAAGGTGCCGAGGCCGATCCCCGCGCGCTCGGTGATCTTGACGATGGATGCCTCGTGGTACCCCTGCTCGGCGAACACGATCTCCGCCGCCTCGAGCAGGCGGCGCCGGGTCGCCTCACCGCGCTTGGTGAGGGGGCGTCCGGTGGCGGAGGACACCAGCTCCTCTTCCCGGTCGACGAGTTCGTCGGACATGCTCATCGGAAATCCCCCTTCGCACGCTCGCGCACCACTCGGTGCGCGCGCTCACCAGCACGATCTTCCTGCTCCCGCCGCAGTTCGACCAGCAACCTGGCCTCTTCGCGCAGACGCGATCGTGCGAGCTTCTCGATGGTCGACCGCGGCAGCGCGTCGACGAACTCCACGTGGACCGGGATCTTGAAGGCGGCGAGGTTGCGCCGCGCGTGAGCCAGCACCTCGTCGACCGACAGCGCAGCCCCCGTCACGGGCACCACGAACGCGACGCCCCGCTCCCCCCACACTGCATCTGGTACGCCGACGACGGCGGCCTCCTCGATCAGCGGGTGCAGACACAGTGCGTGCTCGACCTCCGCAGGAGCGACGTTCTCGCCACCCGAGATGAAGATGTCCTTCAGACGGTCGACGATTCGGTACACGCCCGCCGCGTCCCGCGACGCCAGATCGCCGGTGCGCAGCCACTCGCCGCTCATCGCTCGGGCCGTCGCATCGTCGTCATCGAGATAGCCCGCGAAGACGCTGGGGCCGCGCACCCACAGCTCGCCGGTGGCCTCGCCCTCCAGCACGAGCCCCGAGGCGGGGTCGACGATCCGCACCGACACATGCGGGTACGGCCGGCCGACGGCGCCCGGCGCCTCGATCGACTCGGCAGCCGGCAGGTGCAGCACGTTGGGTGCCGCTTCGGTGAGCCCGTACCCCTGCGTGAGCGGGATCCCCCGCGCTGTCCACTCCTCCTGCAGCTCCACCGGCATCGTCGCGCCCCCGACGAGCGCGAGGCGCAGGGATGAGGCTGGGGCCGTGGGGACGGTCCTGCGCCACTCGCGGTCGCCCGCGAGCAGCGCGTACTGCGTCGGCACGCCCATCATCGCGGTGACCTTGCGGTCGGCGATGAGCTGCAGCACGCGCGCCGGCTGGAACGACCGCTCGAGCACGACCGTCGCGCCGACCCACCACGCGAGCAGCGGCTGGCAGTTCCACGCCGCGACGTGGAACTGCGGCAGCATCGCGAGCACGACATCGTCCTGCGTGAGCGGCAGCGCCTGCGCCAGGGCCAGGTTGTTCCAGAAGCAGTTCGCGTGCGTCAGCACGACGCCCTTCGGCGCGGCTTCGCTTCCCGACGTGAAGATCACGAGCAGCGGGTCGTCGTCGCGCACCGGCCGGCGAGTCCCCGGGTTCGCTGCGCGCGGCACGGATGCTTCGACCCCTGTCGTGCCGAGACCTGCGACCGGCGCTGCCACCGCCGCGATCCGCAGCGCTTCGCCCGCGAGCGCGGCGTGCTCGTCCTCGATCAGCGTCAACGCCGGCCCGGAGCGGGTGAGCACGTCGGCGAGCTCGCGCGGCGTGAGCCGCCACGACAGCGGCACGAAGGCGATGCCCGCGATCGCGCACGCGAAGAACGCGACGACGTGGTCGGTGGAGTTGCCGGACACGGTCGCGATGCGGTCACCCGGCCCGTAGCCCGCCCGGCGCAGTCGGTCGGCAAGCTCCGAGGAGCGGGCGGCGAGGGTGGCGTAGTCCGTCGTGACTCCGCGGTCGTCGATCGCGATGCGCCCAGGCGAGCGGGTCGCGCGGTCCAGGATCCACCGGCCGACCGTGTGCGGCCCGTCGTCGATGTCGGGGTCGGCGGTCCAGCTCATGCGCGCACCTCGGCCGGCGTCTCCACGGAGTCATCGGCGTCGTCGAGTCGGCGGAGCGACCCGCGGACCTTCTCCCCGCGCCGACGGCGGACGGCTGCGTCGATGGTGCCCGCGATGCCGCCCGGGAGGAACATCACCACGACGATGAACAGGACGCCGAGGAGGAACAGGGGCTCCGACAAGGGAATCCGCAGCACGTCGGGAAGCCCGGCGATCGCCTCGGAGCCCGCGAGCACCGTGAGCCGCTGATCGAGCAGCGTGTAGAGCACACCGCCCACGATGGCACCCCAGCGGAATCCGACGCCACCCAGCACCACCATCACCAGAACCGTGATCGTGAGGTCGGCCGAGACCGACCGCGGAACCGTGCCCGACTGCAGGAGCATGTACGCGACTCCGGCGAGGCTCGCGAGCCCCGCCGCGATGACGAACACGATGAGCCGGACGCGGTAGGGCGACAGACCCAGCACACGCACGCGCTGCTCGTTCTCGCGCGTCGCGCGGGCGAGGTGACCCAGACGCGAGGTGTCGACCCACAGCACCACGAGGTACACCAGGACGAGCACGACGAGCGTGAACCAGTACAGGTTGCGGGTGTTCACGACCCCGATGAGGAAGTCGGGCACCTGCGCCGTGTTGAGGCTGAGCCCTTCCTCCCCGCCGGTGACCTGCGAGTTGCGGCGCACCAGCACCGAACCCGCCTGCGCGAACGCCAGCGTCACCATCGCGAAGGGGATGCCCGAGACCCGCATCGACACCGCGCCCGTCACGAGCGCGATGACCATGCCGCCGATCAGCGCGATGAAGACGCCGGGCCACAACGGCACGCCGAAGTGCTCGAGCGCGATGCCCAGTCCGTACGCGCCGGCGCCGAAGTAGAGCGCGTGGCCGAACGACAGCATCCCACCCGAGCCGAGCAGCAGGTTGTATGAGAGCGCGAGCGCGGCGAACACCATGCAGAGGGACAGCAGGGCAAGGGTGCCGGGCATGTACGTCGGCGTGGGCAGGATGCCCGGGAGCGAGAGGTTGAGCAGCGGCAGCATCGCCATGAACGCGACGAGGACGACGCCCACCACCGCGGGAAGCAAGCGCCGGATGCTGCGCTCCTCGGCCGCCCCGCGCCCCTGAGCCTGTCGAAGGTTCATGCCTTCCTCCCCAGGAGTCCGGTCGGGCGCACCAGCAGCACGAGGGCCAGCAGGATCACGACGATGAAGTCCCCGGTGCCGCCGAGGTAGAAGTTCGCGAACTGCTGCAGCACCGCGACGAGGACGGATGCCACGGCCGCGCCCGTCAGCGAGCCGAGGCCGCCGACGACGGTGACGATGAACGCGAAGATGAGGAGGGTCTGCCCGAGGTGCGCCGACACGAAGGTCGAGTAGTGCATCGCGAGCACACCGCCGATCCCCGCGGCCGCGCCGCCGATGGCGAAGACGAGCGTGAACGAGCGTCGCACGTCGATGCCGAGCGCCGTGACCATCGAGCGGTTCTCGACGCCGGCCCGGATGATCATGCCGTACCGCGTCTTCTGCAGGAACAGCACGAGGGCCGCGAGCACGAGCACGGCCGCGATCATCAGCACCCAGTACGTGTTGGGGATGCGGGCGCCGAGCACGTCGGTCGTCTGCTTGAGCCACGGGGGTCCTCCGATGTGGATCGGGTCGGTGCCCCAGATCCCCTCGAACAGAGCCACGGCCGCGAACGACAGACCGACCGTGACGAGCACCTGCTCGATGTGCCGCTCGTACAGCGGCCGGATGAGCACGAGCTCGGTGAGCGTCGCGAACACGGCGCCCACGCCCGCGCCGACGAGGACCGACAGCAGGAAGGATCCCCACGAGTCGGTGCCGAGCGCCTGCGCAACCATCCAGCCCATGAACGCGCTCAGGGTGAGGAAGGCGCCGTGCGCGAAGTTGAGCACGTGCATCAGGCCGTAGATGAGGCTCAGGCCACTGGCGACCAGGAAGTAGAGGGCGCCGAGACCGACGCCGGTGATGAGGGTGAGGATCAACGTGCTCATGCGGCGTGCTCCACGTGGACGCCCAGCAGGCGGCGGGTGAGGTCTTCGTCGTCGAGGATGTCGCGCGCCTTGCCGACGTGCGCGACGCGACCGCCGGCGATCACGATGGCGTCGTCGGCGAGCCGGCGCACAACCTCGAGGTTCTGCTCGACGAGGAGGATCGGCACGATCTTCGACGCCTCCTGGAGCGCGTCGGCGACCTCGGCCACGATCTTCGGCGCCAGGCCCTTCGTCGGCTCGTCGACGAGGAGCAGCCGGTTGTCGTTGAGCAGCGCGCGTGCGACCGACACCATCTGCTGCTGGCCGCCCGAGAGCGTGCCGGCCTGCTGGTCGCGGCGCGCGACGAGGTCGGGGAACAGCTCCGCGACGAACTCGCGCCGCGGGTTGCGCTGACGTTCGGCCAGAGCCAGGTTCTCGGCGACGGTGAGCTTCGAGAACACCTCGCGGTCCTCCGGCACATACCCGACGCCGCGCCGCACGATGCGATGCGTGGGCAGAGCGTCGATGCGCTCGCCCGCGAGTCTCACCTCGCCGCGACGGGAGATGAGTCCGAGGATGCCGCGCAGCGTCGAGGTCTTGCCGACGCCGTTGCGGCCGAGCACCGCGGTGATGCCGGTGGCGGGCACGTCGAACGACACGTCCTCGACGACCTGCTGGCCCGCGATCGTGCAGCGGAGCTTCCGGACGGTCAGGATGGGCGTGCCGGGGGACGCCCCGGTTCCAGAAGAAGCCGCGCTCATGCCGCTGCCTCCCCCGCCGATCCCGTGCCCAGGTAGGCGCTCTGCACGAGAGGGTTCTCCATGATCCGCTGCGGCGTGTCATACGCGATGATCGTGCCGAAGTACATGACTGCGACCTTCTCGACGAGGCCCATCAGCACGTCGATGTGGTGCTCGACCATGAGCAGCGTGCAGCCCTTCTCGCGCTGCATGTCGCGGATGTTCTCGACGAGCCCGGCGACGTCGCCCGAGGCCACGCCCGCCATCGGCTCATCGAGCAGCACGATGCTCGCGTCCGTCGCCAGCAGCACCGCGATCTCGAGCTTGCGCTTGTCGCCGTGCGAGATGTCGCCCGCAAGCGAGTCGCGCTTGTGACTGAGCCCCACGATCTCGAGCTTCGTCATCGCGAGCTCGGTGGCGGCATCCGTCCGCTTCGGGAAGTGCAGGAGAGAACCCGAGCCGCCCAGCGACACCTGAGCCGCCAGGCGCACGTTCTCGAGCACCGACAGCTTGGGAAAGAGGCTCGACGTCTGGAAGGTGCGACCCAGTCCCGCCCGCGCCCGCGCCGGCACCGACGCCTTCGTGATGTCTCGGTCGTCCAGGACGACGCGGCCGGCCGTGGGCTTCATGAGCCCCGAGATCACGTTGAAGAGCGTGGTCTTGCCGGCGCCGTTCGGACCGATGACGCCCACGAGGGAGCCGGCGGCGACGTCGAGCTCGACGTCTTTGAGGATCGTCGCGCCGCCGATCTGCAGGCCGAGGCCCTCGATCTTCAGCGGAGAGCCGCGGCGCGCGGTCTCCGCGTCGGGCGCGGACGGGACTGTGGTGCTCATCGTTTCGCGAAGCCCCGGATCACTCGGCTTCGGCGGGGGCGACGTCGTCGGCCGAGACCGTGTCGACGAGCTCGGGCACGAACGTGCCGTCCTTCGCGACGAGCTTGGCCTGGTACATCTCCTGGATGAGGGCGTGGTCGCTCGCGCGAACCGTCATCGTGCCCTTCGGGCCCTCGAACTCGAAGCCCTCGAGCGCCGCGACCATCGCGTCGACGTCGCCCTGGCCCGACTCGATGGCGTGGACGATCATGATCGCCGCGTTGAAGCCGTCGGGGCTGAACAGGTCGGGCGTGCCGCCCGCCTCTTCGATCGCCTGGACCATCGCGGTGTTGACGTCGTTGTCGGGGGCGCCCGGGAAGTAGTGGTTCAGGAAGCTGATCTTCTCGGATGCCTCGCCGTACGCACCGAAGGTCGCCGAGTCGCCGAGGCCCGTCACCACTGGGATCTCGTCCATCACGCCCTGCTGGCTCATCGCCTGCCACATCGCGCCCGAGGTCGCACCTGCCCATGCCACGAACACCAGGTCAGGGGCGCCGGCGAGCACCTGCTGCGCGAACGGCGTGAACTCGGTGGCGTCCTCCGCGACGAGCACGGAGCTGACCGTTGCACCCTGGCCGCCGAGGATCGCCTCGACCGCAGCGACGTTGCCCTGGCCGAACGCGTTGTCCTGCGCGAACACGGTCACCTTCTTGCCCTCGATGTCGTCGAGGAAGGTTCCCGCGGTCGCGACGTCCTGAGCGCTCTGGCGGCCGGAGCGGAAGGTGTAGTCGTTGATGCCGGTGATCGCATCGGCGGCGGCGGGACCGGAGACGTAGAGCACCTTGTTCTGCTCGGCCTGCTCCGCGACGGCCAGGGCGACGCCCGACGAGGCGGTGCCGGCGATGATGTTCACGCCGGCGCCGATGAGCTCCTTGACGGCGGTGACAGCCTTGTCGGGGTCCCCGGCGTCGTCGCGGTACTCGACCGAGATCGTCGTGCCGTCGATCTCGCCCGTGCCGTCGGTGGCGTAGTCGAGACCGGCCTTGAACGCGTCGAGGTACTGCTTGCCGTAGCCGGCGAGCGGACCCGACTCGCTCGTGACGATGCCGACGGTGACTTCGGACGGCCCGGCGTCGTCGGTGGACCCGGTGCCCGGGTCGGCGGACGGCGCGCACGCCGCCAGGGCGAGCGCTGCCGTGACGACCACGGAGCCCAGGAGCAACTTCTTCGTAACCCGCATGTGCGTGCCTTTCCCCATTGGAAGGATCTGGTGCCTGAATCGGTGCTTCGCTCACAAACATGAGATCCGATTCAGGTTCTTGCAATGTAGGAAAGGAAGTCGTGCAGGTCAAGTCGGCCAGCCCGCTGCCGCCTCGTCGTTACCGAATCGGGACGCACTCTCTGGCGGTGGCGATTCGCATACCTGCGGTATATACCCGAGGTATGCTTTCTGAGTGACCCACGATCAGGACATCGAGACCCTCATCGTCGCCGCCCACGCGCTGACCCGCGTCGCGGCGCTCGAGACCGCCAATGAGACACCCGCCGCGCAGTGGCGCACCCTCACGATCCTCCGCGACCACGGCGCGCTCCGGATCGGCGAGCTCGCCCGCCTCAGCCGCGTGACCCAGCCCGGCATGACGCGGCTGGTCGGCCAGATGGCCGACCACGGACTCGTGGCGAAGACGACGGATGCCGCGGACTCGCGCGCGACGGTCGTGGAGGTCACCCCGCTCGGCCTCGAAGCACTCCAGACCTGGCTGCTGCAGCTCACCGCCGCCCTCGCGCCCCACTTCGACGATCTCCGACCCGAGGAGTGGGACGCGCTGCGGACCACCGCATCCGTCCTCATGCGCAAGCTCGACCACACGCGCACCGCGCCCGCCGGCGAGACTGCCGAGGCCACCCGATGAGCGCCCACGGCAGCGCCACGGGCTCGGTGTGGCGCCAGCCCGCGCAGGTGTGGGCCGTCGCCTTCGCCTGTGTCGTGGCGTTCATGGGGATCGGCCTGGTGGACCCGATCCTCCCCGCCATCGCGGAATCGCTGCAGGCGAGCCCCGTTCAGACCGAACTCCTGTTCACGAGCTACCTGCTGGTGACCGGGCTCGCGATGCTCGTCACGAGCTGGATCTCGAGCCGCATCGGCGCGAAGGCGACTCTGCTGATCGGCCTCGCGCTGATCGTCGTGTTCGCGCTCCTGTGCTCGCTGAGCGGCAGCGTCGATGCGATCATCGGCTTCCGCGCCGGCTGGGGCCTCGGCAACGCGCTCTTCATCTCGACCGCCCTCGCCACCATCGTGGGCTCGGCGTCCGGGGGCAGCGGCGCGGCCATCGTGCTCTACGAGGCCGCGCTGGGCCTCGGCATCGCGATCGGTCCGCTCCTCGGCGGTCTGCTCGGCGAGATCAGCTGGCGCGGACCGTTCTTCGGCGTGGTGGTGCTCATGGCCATCGCCTTCATCGCCGTTCTCGTGCTGCTGCGCGGGCCGAGCAAGAAGCCGGTGCCGGTACCGCTGTCGGCGCCCTTCACGGCGCTGCGCATCCCGTCGCTGGCTGTGCTCGCCGTCGCCGCCCTGTTCTACAACATCGGCTTCTTCGTGCTGCTCGCCTTCTCGCCGTTCCCGCTCGGGTTCGGCGCCATGGGCATCGGCTTCACATTCTTCGGCTGGGGCGTCGCGCTGGCAATCACCAGCGTGTGGGTAGCGCCGCTGCTGCTGCGCTTCATGGCCCGCACCACCGTCATGCTCCTGACCCTGCCCCTGCTCGCGGTCGACCTGATCATCGCCGGAATCCTCGTCGAAGACACCACGGCCCTGGTGGTCTGCATCATCGTCGGCGGACTGCTCCTGGGCGTCATGAACACGGTGCTCACGGAGTCCGTGATGGAAGCGACGGATCTCCCCCGCTCCGTCGCGTCCTCGTCGTATTCGGCGGTCCGCTTCCTCGGCGGCGCCGCCGCTCCCCCGCTCGCCGCGCTCCTGTGGCACCTGTACGGCCCGACCGTGCCCTACCTCTTCGCCGCGGGATCCGTCCTGATCGCCACCGCCACGATCCTCTTCGGCCGGCGCGCGCTCGCCCGCATCGACGAGAACGAGGCGGATGCCGCCGAGGAGGCCGCGGCGGTACTGGTGGGCGACGCGGCCTGAGACGGCGGGCGAGGCTCGGAGCGGACACCGCGCCGGACAGCAGAAAGGCCCCGGAACATCCGGGGCCTTTCTGGTCGGTGCACCCCCTGGGACTTGAACCCAGAACCCACTGATTAAGAGTCAGTTGCTCTGCCGATTGAGCTAGAGGTGCGTTGTTCACTTACGAGGCGAACGAGGATCAACATTAGCATCACGATCGCGTCTCGTGAAATCGAGGCGGGAGCGCCCCGGCTATCCTGGATTCCGTGACCTCCCCCTCCCCCGTTTCGACGTTCGACACGCCGTTCGAGGGAGACCTCCGGGCCGATCTCGATCTCGCTCTGCGGCTGGCGGATGCGGCGGACGCGGCATCCATGTCCCGCTTCGATGCGGTCGATCTCGACGTGCGGCTGAAGGCCGACGCGAGCCACGTCACCGAGGCGGATCTCGCCACCGAGCGGGCCCTCCGCGACCTGCTGGAGACAGAGCGTCCGGGCGACGGGGTGTTCGGCGAGGAGTACGGCGTCACCGGCGATTCGGCGCGGCAGTGGATCATCGACCCGATCGACGGCACCGCGAACTATCTCAAGGGCATCCCGATGTGGACGACCCTCATCGCCCTCGCCGTCGACGGTGTGCCGCGCGTGGGGGTCGCGAGCCAGCCGGCGATCGGACGCCGCTGGTGGGCCGCGAGCGGCCTCGGCGCGTGGACGAACACGCCGACGGGCGAGACGAAGCGTCTCGCCGTGTCGGCGGTCGACACGATCGCCGAGTCGAGCGTGAGTTTCCAGAGCATCGGGCAGTGGCGCGACGCCGGCAAGCTCGACGCGCTCGAGCGCCTGACCTCGTCGGTGTGGCGCGATCGCGGGTACGGCGACGCGTGGCCGTACATGCTGCTGGCCGAAGGTCGTCTCGAATTCGTCGCCGAGTTCGGCGTCAAGGAGTACGACATCGCCGCCCTGGTGCCGATCGTGACCGAGGCCGGCGGCAAGTTCACGTCGTTCGAGGGCAACGACTCGCTCTCGGATCTCTCCTCGCTCGCGACCAACCGCGTGCTCCACTCGGCCTATCTCGACCTGCTCCACACCGACTGATCCCGCACCGCCTGACACCCGGCCGCCTCCCATCCCCCACGGAGACTCTCTGATGCCCGCCCCCCGCATCCTCGGCACCGCCGCCGCCCTCGCCCTGTCCGCCGTGCTCCTCTCCGCTTGCGCCGGAACGCCCGAGGCCGCGCCCGAGGTGACCGGCAACGCGCAGACGCCGACCGCGGCCGCGCCGGAGCCTTCGGCGACGCCCGAGCCTGCGCCCGCCTCCACCGAGGACCCGACCTGCACCACGATCATCGGAGAGTCGGTGGTGGCGGACTTCGAGAGCCTCGGCTGGAGCTCGCAGGCGTCGCCGCTGTACATCGGCAGCACCGAGATCGAGGACGGCCTGCAGTGCATGTGGGCGGACTTCGAGGGTCCCGCCGGCGACCACGGGCAGATGTTCGGCTGGGCGCCCGTCTCCGACGCCGACGCCGCCGACCTGCAGGAGGAGCTCGAGTCCCAGGGGTGGCTGCGCGAGGAGGATTCCGCGGGCGTCTACATCACCGAGAGCGCGGACACCGCGATCGCGACGGATGCCGAGGGCTACGGCATGACGTACCTCTTCACGTCCGGCCAGGTGAAGGTCGCCGACACGAAGCAGGGCCTTCTGCTGATCGAGTGGCCGAAGAGCTGAGGCCCGTGGTGCGCGGGGGTCATTCGGGCAGCACGCGCTCGGTCCGCGCCCGGGCGGCCTCCTCCAGCACGATCCGGCCTCCGCGCTCGTAGAGCTCCATCGCACGCTCGCGCGTGTCACCGACCGCCGTCATGCCGATGCGGCCCTGTTCGGTGATCGAGCTGATCATGTGGAACACGATCCCCTCCTGCCGCGACCGGTCGAAGTGCAGGTCGTGGCGCGCTACGGCGTCGAAGAGGTCGCCCACAGAAAGCGCGCGCAGGTCGTCGCCCTCGAGGTGGTCCGTCGCGACCAGGTGCTTCGGCACGCCCTCCGGGGTGAGGAACGCGCCGTCCTCCCCGTCATAGCGGCCGTCGGTGAGGAACTGGAGGGTGAGGAACGGATGCGTCGTGCCGCCCTTGCGGAGGTTGAGCTCGATCGCCCACGAAGACCATTCGCCCGCAGCATCCCGTACGACGACGAAGTCCAGCGCGAAGCGCCCGCGCACTCCCATGTCCGCCAGCCGCCGGGCGACCGCGAGCGCCGGCTCGCTGATGAGCCGCGAGTACGCCGGATCGGCGGGGAAGACGCAGCCGAGGTAGCTCTGTCCGCTCGGACCGCCGAGCAGCTGGTCGTGGGTCGACAGCAGCTCGATGGTGCGGTCGGGAAGCACCCGCAGCTGCACGCTGGGGCTCAGGATCTCCTCGCCCACGATGCGCTCCTCGACGATGCCGTGCCGGTTCGCGAGGGCGTCGAGCATGTCGACCGGGGTCAGGGTCTCGACCTCCGGCTGCATCGCCTGAAGTGCCTGGACGATCGCGGCGCGGCGGGCGTCGCCCACGAGCTCGCCCACGCCGGCGAGGTCCACGAGAGCGTTGCCCGACCCCGACACGCCTTCGTCGAGCTTGAAGATCATCTGCCGCACCGTCGGCTTCTCGTCCAGCACCGTCTCGATCGCCCGTACGGCGTCGTCGCGGCTGCGCAGATCCTCGACGCCGAGTGGATGCTGCACGCCGACGTCGCGGAACAGCCGCCGGCATCCGGTCTTCGTGCCGAGCGGGGCGAGACGGTGGTCGGCGCCGTACATGGGGATGCCCAGCACCAGCGCGAGATCGCGCTCGCGCTCGGTGGTGTTGTACGGGATCAGGTGGCACCGCTCGCGGTCCGGGATGCTGCGCGCGATGCGTGCCAGCACGCGCGGACGCTCGAGCACCTTCTCGCTGAGCGTGCGGTGGGTGCCGTCGCCCACCGAGACGAGCGTGAGCCGCGCGAGGGCGTGGCTCGGGATGACTCCCGGAAGGAGCGCGAGGTAGTACTCGATGATGCGGGGGTCGATGGGCTGCGAGGTGACGTAGGTCATGCGCAGCATGGGCTGGCGCAGCAGGAGGAGCAGAAACAGGAACCGTTCCTCGTACGCCTGCACCATCGCCGCCGAGGTCGCGCGGCTGCCCACCGTGAGAGAGGGGACGACGACGACCGATTCGTTCTCGAGGTTCTGCTGCATCGATGCCCAGACCCCCGGCATCCGTTCCTGCAGGCGGTCGAAGCGGTCATCGCGCTCGGCGTCGGAGAGCGACGAGAGCGTCGCGGGCGCCGTGTCTGTGAGGGTCATGGTGCGACTCGATTCTCGGGATGACGGATGCCGTCCACGGCGTACGCGCGGACGGCCCGGCTGAAACCGCGGACGTCGAGCTCCCCCACCGGGTTCGCGGCGATGTGGTCCTCGACCGCGGTGAACGCGCGCTGCGCCACCAGGATCTGCCCGGCGGCGGCGGCCCCGCAGAGGCGGGCGGCGAGGTTGGTGACGCTGCCGATCGCGGCGTAGTCGAACCGGCCCTCGAACCCGATCCGGCCGAGCGTCGCGTACCCCTGCGCCACACCGATGCCGATGCCGAGATCGATAGCGCGCCGGTGCCACGCGGTGGTGAGGTCGCCCACCCTGTCGCGGATCTCGATCGCCATTTCGATCGCGCGGCGCGCCGGGTCCTCGAGCGGCAGCGGGTCGTTGAAGAACACCATGACGCCGTCGCCGGTGAAACGCTCGAGCGTTCCCTCGTAGCGTTCGATGAGCTCGCCGAGCACCGCGTGGTACTCCGACAGCACACCCATGACCTCTTCGGGCTCACTGGCCTCGGCGAACGGGGTGAAGCCCCGCAGATCGCAGAAGACGACCACGATGTCTCGCCGGTGGCTCGTCAGCACGGCCTCGTCGCCGTTGTCGAGCACGACGTCGACGACCTGCCGTGACAGGAAGCGCCGCAGGCGGTTCACCCGCTCGAGCTCGTCGACCTGGCTCGCGACCCGGGCCTCGAGTTCGACGTTCCAGCGGGCGAGCTCGGCGGCCTGCCGCTCGATCGTGTCGTGGTACCGCTTCAGGCGTGCGAGCGACGCGACGCGCGCGATGAGCTCTGCCTGATCGAACGGCTTGCTCACGAAATCGTCGGCGCCGGCTTCGAGCGCATGCCGCTTCTCCTGATCTCCGCTCGCGGTGATCATCACGACGGGGAGGAACCTCCAGCGCGGCACCGCACGGATGCGACGGCACACCTCGTACCCGTCGATGCCCGGCATCATGATGTCGAGCAGCACGAGGTCGATGTCGTGCCGCTCGAGCTGCTCGAGGGCCTCTTCTCCTGACGCGGCGGTGACCACGCCGTAGCCCCGCGGGCTCAGCACCGCGTCCAGCAGCCGCAGGTTCTGCTCGAGGTCGTCGACCGCGAGCACGAGGATCGGGTCATGAGCCATCGGCGCGGCCCCTGCCGATGAATGCGTCCACCTGCCCGGGCAGCTCGCGGATGCTGATCGGCTTCTCGAGGTACCCGTCGAAACCCGACTCCTTCGCCCGGTCGCGGTCCTCGCGCATCGCGAACGCGGTCACCGCGACGACGGGTATGGCCTTCAGGGCGGGATCCTCCCGCAGGCGCCGCAGCGCCTCATACCCGTCGAAATCGGGCAGCTGCAGATCCATCAGCACGAGGTCCGGCTCGCAGGTCGCCGCGAGCGCGACCCCCTCCTCGCCGGTGACCGCAGGCAGCACCTCATAGCCAGACGCCGTGAGCACGTCGCGCACGAGCTTGAGGTTGAGCGGGTTGTCTTCGACGACGAGGACCCGGTGCCCGGTGTTCACGGCGTCTCCCCTCCGCCCGCGCTCGCCGCGATCGCGCCGGCGAGGGCCCCGACGTCGCGCAGCGCCCCGACGAGCGCGTCGCGACCGACGGGCTTCACGAGGTAGGCCGAGGCGCCCATCGCCAGCCCGCGCGCCCGCTCGTCCACGATCGACACCACGATGACCGGCACCGCGGCGGTGGCGTCATCCGCTCGCACGCGTCTCAGCACCTCCCAGCCGTCCGTCCGCGGCAGACGGATGTCGAGCAGCACCGCCGCGGGCACGTGCCGGCGGATCGCCGACAAGCCCTCATCCCCGTCGCGCGCGATCACGACCTCGACCCCGAGCCCGTCGAGGTACGCCGAGGTGAGATCGAGCGACGCGCGGTCGTCCTCCACGACGACGATCATCGGCCGTCCCGCCTCGTCGTCCGCCGCGGGCATCGTGAGCGGCACACGCCGCGGGATCGTGAACCCGAAGGTGCTGCCGGCGCCGACCTCGCTCTCGAGCCACATCGTGCCGCCGAGGATGGCCACGATCCGCCGGCAGAGGGTGAGGCCGAGGCCCGTGCCCTCTTCGCTCTGCAGTCCCCGCCGGCCTTGCTGGAAGGACTCGAAGATCCGCTCGCGGTCGGCGGGCGCGATGCCGATGCCGGTGTCGACGACCGCCACGGCGATCTCGTGCTCGCTTCCCCGGGCGGTCACCGTGACGCTGCCGCCGTCCGGCGTGAACTTCACGGCGTTGCTCAGCAGATTCACGAGCACCTGCTTGACGCGCAGCTCGTCGGATTCGACCGTGTCGAGTTCGGCGTCGACATCGATGGACAGACGGATGCCGTGCCTCGCTGCCCGCTCGCGCACCATCGACGCGCCGTACTCGAGTGCCGAGCGCAGCGAGAACGTGGACGGCTCGAGCTCCATGCGACCGGCTTCCACCTTCGACAGGTCGAGGATGTCGTTGAGCAGCTGCAGCAGATGGCGGCCGGAGCCGAGGATGTCGCGCAGGTACTCGTCCTGCCGGTCGTTGAGCTCGCCGAACATGCGCTCGAGGAGCACCTCCGAGAACCCGATGACGGCGTTGAGCGGAGTGCGCAGCTCATGCGACATGCTCGCGAGGAACTCGGATTTGTGGCGGCTCGCGATCTCCAGCTCGGCGGACTTCGTCGCGAGCTCGCGGAACAGCTGCGCGTTCCACACGGCGAGCGCCGACTGGCTCGCGAAATTCTCGAGGAAGTCCATCGTGTCGGCCGAGAACTCACCCGGCGTGCGTCGGCGCACCACGAGCGCGCCGACGATCCGATCACCCCGGAGGACGGGCACGGCGACCATCGACCGCCAGCCGTCCTCGTGCAGGAGGCGCAGATGGATGTCGAGTTCGACATCGTCGAGATCGGCGACGGCGATGGGGTGGCGTTCCCTGGCGGCACGGCCGACCAGGGTGGTGTCGAGGTCGACCTTGATGCCGCGCAGCCGCTCGAGGAGTCGGTCGCTGGCGTAGGCGCTGCGCACCGTGAACGCGTGCTCGTGCTCGACGTACTCCATGATCGAGCCGCCGTCGCAGCCGGCGAAGCGCACCGCGTTCATGATGATCGTCGTGAGCACCTCGTCGAGCACGAGGCTCGAGCTCACCGCCTCGCCGACCTCGCTGAGGGCTTCGAGCTGGTCGACCTTGCGCGCGAGCTCCACGCTGCGGTCTTCGAGCGCGCGCACCAGATCTATCTGCCGCACCACGACAGCCGCCTGGGCGGCGAACGCCTGCAGCGCGGCCTGCGCGCTCTCATCGAACGGTGCCACATGGGTGCGCCACAACGAGAGGACGCCCACGACTTCGTCATCGAGGAGCATCGGCGCAGACATCAGGGTGCGATAGTGGCCGAGCTCCTGCGCGTCTTGCCGGCCGTACTCGGCGTCGCTGAGCACGTCCGGAATCTGTTGAAGCTTGCGATCCCGGGCAACGCGTCCGAGGAGGCTGGCCCGATCGATGCGGAACGGATGGGCTGTGATGTGCTCGACGAGCGCGGAGGGCACCCCCACCCAGGACGACAGCGCGAAGTTGTCCCCGTCGACGAGGTAGACCTGAGCGGCGTCGCTGCGACAGAGCCGTCGTGCACTCTCCACGATCGTGTCGAGGGCCGCGTCGGGATCCGAAGCCGAGCGCCCGAGCGCAAGCAGCACTTCGTTCATCGCTGCGAACTGCTCGGTGGCGTCGGTGTAGCCACGCTGGAGGGTTTCGAGCTCCCCCTCGCCGGCTCCATCCGAACGCTCCACGGGTGGCCTCCTCCCAGTGAGACCTCGCGTTCGCCGCGATGACAGGCCACATTTTCCTCGCGCCCGGGAGCGCTTTCAAGACGGGAAGGTTCAGCGGTGCGCACGCCCGGGAGGTTCGGGGCGACCACCTGGGCGGCGCAGTCGGCGAGGAAGTCCCGCCACACGTCGTAGGCTCGATTCCCATGGCGATCGGCGTGACGATGTACACCTTCGATATCCAGCTGGCCGACGTCGATCGGGGCATCTACGAGGATCTCTCGGTGCGCGTGGCGCGGCATCCGTCCGAGACCGACGCCTTCATGCTGACCCGAGTCCTCGCGTACGCACTCGAGTACGAGGAGGGCATCGCGTTCAGCGAGGGCATCTCGGCCACCGACGAGCCGGCTGTGCTCGTACGCGACCTCACCGGCGCACTGGTGGCGTGGATCGAGGTCGGGGCGCCCGATGCCGCACGCCTGCACACCGGCAGCCTGGCCGGCGCGCGCGTCGCGGTGTACACCCACCGCGACCCGGTGAAGGTGGCGGCGCCCTGGGCGGGGAAGAAGATCCACCGCGCCGAGGAGATCAGCCTCTACAGCTTCGACTCCGGCTTCTTCGACGCGGCGACGGCGGTCCTCGAGCGCCGCAACACGATGACCGTGTCGATCACAGAACGCCGGCTGTACCTCGACCTCAACGGCTCATCGTTCGAGTCCGACGTCCACGAGGTCGCCGCCGGCTGACGCGGCGGGTCAG
Source organism: Microbacterium sp. Soil_C_42 (assembly GCF_057656735.1). Taxonomy (NCBI): domain Bacteria; kingdom Bacillati; phylum Actinomycetota; class Actinomycetes; order Micrococcales; family Microbacteriaceae; genus Microbacterium; species Microbacterium sp. Soil_C_42. The sequence continues at coordinate 20,725 of NZ_JBDGJU010000002.1, read as the reverse complement.
GGCAGGAAGTTGTCCCGCGCGAGCGGCGCGACCTCCAGCTCCCGTGCATCAGCGCGCGAGACCCACCGCAGCTCCTCGATCTCGGCATCGGTCACGGGCACCTGGTCACCGATGTCGGCGACGAACACGTCCGCCACGACCAGGAAGCCCGGTTCGTTGGCCGCTGCCGCCGTGTACAGGCCGAGCGGCTGCAGCGCACCCGGATCCACCGAGAGCCCCAGCTCCTCGAACAGCTCGCGGCTCAGCGTCTCGGCCGGCGTCTCCCCCGCCTCGGGCTTGCCGCCCGGCTGCATGAACGCCGTCGTGCCGGCCTTGCGCACGAGCAGAAGCTCGTCGTGGTCGTTCAGGATGACCGCGGCCGACACATGGATGCTGCGCGTCGACGTCGATGCCGGGTTCGAGGTGCTCACGAAGGCACGCTAACAGCAACCGCCGAACCGGCCCGGCGTAGAATCACGTGTGCTTCCCGATTCCCCCGACCCCTCCGACCTGCCGCCGAGCGGCATCGACCCGGAAGATCTGGCGACCACCCTCCGGGTGCTCGCGATCATGCCGGGCGTCGACGAGTCGCACCCCGACTACGTGGCCGTCCGCCGTGCCACCGCCGCGATGTTCAAGGCCGTGAAGAAGGTGCGGCGCCGCGAGATCCGCGAGGCGATCGCCTCCGCCGATCGCGCGGTGGTCGCCGCCACGGCCACCGGAGCGCCCGACCGGATCGACGACGAGACCCGCGGCATCCCGATCAGCTCGTCCACCATGGCGGCCAGTGCCGGCACCCTCCTCAAGCCCCGCGCCTGCTACATCTGCAAGCAGCCGTACACGGTGGTCGACGCGTTCTACCACCAGCTCTGCCCCACGTGCGCGGCCATGAGCCACGCGAAGCGCAACGCGCGCACCGACCTCACCGGCAAGCGCGCGCTGCTCACCGGCGGCCGCGCGAAGATCGGCATGTACATCGCTCTGCGCCTCCTGCGCGACGGCGCACACACGACGATCACAACGCGCTTCCCGCGCGATGCCGTGCGCCGCTTCAGCAGTCTTCCCGACTCGCCCGAATGGATCGACCGCTTGAAGGTGGTCGGCATCGACCTGCGCGATCCTGCCCAGGTGATCGGTCTGGCGGAGGATGTCGCGGCCGCCGGTCCCCTCGACATCCTCATCAACAACGCGACCCAGACCGTGCGCCGCTCGCCGGGCGCGTACCAGCCGCTCGTGGACGCCGAGCTCGCGCCGCTGCCCGATGGCCCGCTGCCGGAGCTCGTCACGTTCGGCCACACGAACGACCGCCACCCGCAGGCGCTCGAGCGCTCTGTGACGGCGCACCCGATCCTCGCCGCGGCGGCCGCGCGCGCCGACGAGCTGACGGAGCAGGCCATGGCCGCGGGTTCCAGTTCGCTCGAACGTCTCGCCGCCGGCACCGCCATCGACGCCGGCGGGCTGATCCCCGACCTCGACCACACCAACTCCTGGGTGCAGAGCGTCGAGGAGGTCGACCCCCTCGAGATGCTCGAAGTGCAGCTCGCGAACACGACCGCGCCGTTCCTGCTCGTGTCGAAGCTGCGCGCGTCACTGGCCGCCAGCCCGGCACGCCGCACCTACGTCGTCAACGTCAGTGCGATGGAGGGCGTCTTCAATCGCGGCTACAAGGGGCCGGGGCATCCGCACACCAACATGGCCAAGGCAGCGGTGAACATGCTGACGCGCACGAGCGCCCGGGAGCTGTTCGAGACCGACCGCATCCTCATGACCAGCGTCGACACCGGGTGGATCACCGACGAGCGCCCGCACCCGACGAAGGTGCGGCTCGCCGAGGAGGGCTTCCACGCACCGCTCGATCTCGTCGACGGCGCCGCCCGCGTCTACGATCCGATCGTGCGCGGCGAGGCGGGCGAAGACCTGTTCGGTGTGTTCCTCAAGGACTACGCACCCGGCCAATGGTGAACCTGCCCGAGCCGGGTCACCGGGTGGTCGTGCGCTACATCCTGCCGACGGGCCAGGCGACGGACGCCCTCGGCGAGCTGCTGAGCGCGGATGCCGAATGCGTCGTCGTCGACGGCAAGCGCGGCATCGAACGCATCCCGCGCGGCGCGATCATCGCCGCGAAGGAAGTCCCGCCGCCGCCCGCGCGCCGCGCGCCGCGGCGACGGGCGGCCGACGAGCTCTGACCCGCGGGGAAAGACCTCGCCCCGTCGCGAACCCAGCTCAGAACCGCAGCAGCACCTTGCCTGCGCGGCCGGGCACGGCACTCGCGGCCGCTGCCGCGCGCGCCTGGTCGAACGGGAACACCTCGTCGACCGCCAGCGACACCTCACCCGAGCCGATACGCTGCACCAGCTCGGCGAACAGCGCACCGCGGGTGGCGGCATCCATCGTCTGACTCACCTTGCTGCCCCAGAAGCCCTTGACCGTCGCCTGCTTGAAGATGAGGTCACCCGCCGACAGCTGCAGTGTGCTCGAACCCATCGATCCGAACGACACGAGGGTGCCGCCCTCGCCGAGCAGCGAAAGCAGGTCGCCCGCGGCCTCGCCTCCGACCGAGTCCACCGCCGCGCGCGGAGCGTTCTCGCCGAGGATCTCCGCGGCCCGTTCCCGCCAGTCGTCCGACGCCGTCGACACGACGTCACCGATGCCGAGCCCGGCCAGTTCGGCGACCCCCGCATCGCGGCGCACCAGCCCGAGAACATGAACGCCGCGCGCCGCGGCGAACTGAGCGACCAGCTTGCCGACGGCGCCGTTGGCCGTGTTCTGCACGATCCAGTCGCCCGGTTGCACGTCCAGGAAGTCGAGCAGGCTCAGCGCACTGAACGGCATCGAGATCAGCTGCGCAGCCGTCTCGTCGCTCACCGCATCAGGTACGGGGACGAGTCCGGCTGCCTTCGCGACGAAGAACTCGCTCCACACGCCGAATGTTCCGCCGGTGGCGACGCGCTGCCCCACCTTCAGGGAATCGACCCCGTCGCCGAGCGCGTCCACGACTCCGACCGCCTCGGTCCCCGAAGCGGCGGGCAGCTCGGGCTTGTAGCCGTACGTGCCGCGGATCGTCCAGAGGTCGTGGTTGTGGATCGGCGAGAGGACCGTCCTCACCCGCACCTGCCCAGGACCCGGCTCAGGCAGAGGTCGCTCCGCGACCTCCAGAACCTCGGTCGGATCGCCGAAAGCAGAGTGGATGAGTGCGCGCACGGTGGTGCTCCTTGGTAGATCTCCGGCCGCGGGTGCGCGGCCCCCGAAGGTAAACCCGCATCCCTGCCGCTCGCATTCCCAAGCTCAGCACTGCGGGATCAGGAGCCCTGAGCTTTCGGCGGGTTGTGCATGAACTCGATGCGGATGCCGTTGCCGTCCTCGACGAAGGACGCGTAGTAGCGCTCGCTGAAGCGCGGGTACGGCTTCGGATCGCGCACCGCGCTCCATCCGGCGGCGAGCGCGACGGCGTGGAGCCGATCGACGTCGTCGCGGGAGTCCACGGCGAACGCGAGATGCTGCCAGCCGACCGAGCCGTGGACATGGGGGCCGGTCCCCGGCTCCCGCGCGGAGAAGAGGATCAGTTCTGTCTCGCCTTCGACGTACCAGGCGACCCCGTTGTCGCCGTCGCTGCGCTCCATGCCGAGCGCCGTGAGCACGGGATCGAACTGAGCGACCGCGCGGGGAAGGTCTTCCACGGTGATGCCGAGGTGATCAAGGAGGGGCATCCGGCCAGTCTCCTCGATGCCGGCGCGTCCGCTCCGAGCGACGCGCCACCGCTCTCGCTGGGGCAGACTTGACCTGTCCCTCGATGCACGGAAGGTCGCCAGTGAAGATCAGTGAGCTGCAGCGGTTCGTCGCCGTCGTCGACGAGGAGCTGCACGTCCCGCGCGCCGCCGATGCGCTCGGGGTCCCGTTGGCGTCGCTCTACTCGACGATCGACAAGCTCGAAGCAGAGGTCGGGCATCCGCTCTTCACTCGCAGCAAGCCGAGCTGGTCACTGACCCCGGCGGGCGCGCTCCTGCTGGAAGAGGCCAGGACTCGGATCGCGCAAGCCCCGGCTCCCGCCACCGCACCGAAGGCTCCCGGGGGCGGCAAGGCGAAGGCCTCCAAGGGCAAGGGCCGTGCGCCCATCGTGAAAGGCCAGCCGAAGCCGTACAAGAAGCGCCAGGGGCGCTGACGGGCCGTGACTACAGCTCGGTGACGCGCCCGCCCTCGACGCGCCAGTGGCGGTCGAGCTGCACGGCGTCGAGCATCCGCCGATCGTGCGTCACCAGCAGCAGCGTCCCCCGGTAGGAGTCGAGCGCCTGCTCGAGCTGCTCGATCGCGGGCAGATCGAGGTGGTTGGTCGGCTCGTCGAGCACCAGCACGTTGACGCCGCGAGCCTGCAGAAGCGCCAGCGCGGCCCTCGTGCGCTCACCCGGCGAGAGCTCGTCGACCGGTCGGCCGACGTGATCTGCTTTCAGACCGAACTTGGCGAGCAGGGTCCGCACCTCGCCGGACTCCATGTCCGGCACGAGCTCGCCGAATGCCGCCGCGAGCGGCTGCGACCCCACCAACAGCGACCGCGCCTGGTCGATCTCGCCGATCTGGAGGTTCGCGCCGGCGCTCGCCGTGCCCGCATTCGGCGCCTGCCGGCCGAGCAGAGCCCGCAGGAGGGTCGACTTGCCCGCACCGTTGTGCCCCGTGATGCCGATCCGCTCCCCCGCATTCACCTGCAGCGACACGGGTCCGAGTGTGAACGAGCCCTGCTCGAAGACCGCCGAGCTCAACGTGGAGACGACGGTGCTCGACCGTGCTGCCGTGCCGATGGTGAACTCGAGCTGCCACTCCTTGCGCGGCTCCTCGACCTCCTCCAGGCGCGCGATGCGACTCTCCATCTGCCGCACCTTCTGTGCCTGCTTCTCGCTGGACTCCGTATTCGCCTTGCGTCGGATCTTGTCGTTGTCGGGCGACTTCTTCATCGCGTTCCGCACGCCCTGGCTCGACCACTCACGCTGCGTGCGCGCCCGTGCCACCAAATCGGCCTTCTTCTCGGCGAACTCGTCGTACTTCTCCCGCGCATGCCGACGAAGCGTCGCGCGCTCCTCGAGATACGCATCGTAACCACCGCCGTACACGCGGTTCGAATGCTGTGCCAGGTCGAGCTCGAGCACGCGCGTCACGCAGCGAGCCAGGAACTCACGGTCGTGACTGACCAGCACGACACCGCCACGGATGCCGCGTACGAAGGCCTCGAGCCGCTCGAGCCCGTCGAGGTCCAGGTCGTTGGTGGGCTCGTCGAGCAGCGCGATGTCGAATCTCGAGAGCAGCAGCGCCGCGAGCCCGACGCGAGCGGCCTGCCCGCCCGACAGCCCGGTCATCGTCGCCTGATCCGGAGGCGTACCACCGAGATCGAGCCCCAGATCGGCGAGAACGGCCGGCAGCCGCTCCTCGAGGTCGGCGGCACCACTGGACAGCCAGCGGTCGAGTGCGCTCGAGTACATGTCGGCGGGATCGACGCCGTGCGGAGCGAGCCCGGGGTCGCCGAGCGCGGCGGCCGCAGCATCCATGTCCCTCGTCGCCTGTGTACACCCCGTTCGACGAGCGATGTACTCGGCGACGGTCTCGCCCTCGACGCGTTCGTGCTCCTGCGGAAGCCAGCCGACGAAGGCGTCGGCGGGCGAGAGCGAGATGGTGCCCGCCTGCGGCTCGTCGATGCCGGCGAGCAGGCGCAGCAGCGTCGACTTGCCGGCTCCATTGGCGCCGACCACGCCGACGACATCGCCGGGCGCGACGGTCAGGTCGAGGGAGTCGAACAGTGTGCGGTGGCCGTATCCGCCGGCCACGCCGCGCGCCACGAGTGTTGCGGTCATCAGCCCATCCTCTCAGCGCCTGTACGCTGCGCTGACCCGGCGGATGCCCGCGACGCTGCCCTCCGGCTCACGCCGGGCGTTGAGCCCGATCCTGTTTCCCTCGCTGTCCTCATCGCGCGCGATCAGGACAGATGCTGTTCGCGATGCGGTACCGGAGCGGTATCGATCATCTTGTGCGCACGGGGCGACGGGTCTAGCGTCACGAACAAGTGGAGATGCCCGTGCGCGCCTGGGGTCGATGGGTCGTGTTGCTGGGGGCGGTACTGCTTCTGGCAGGCTGCAGCGCGCCGTCTCCGGCGAATCCACCCGAGCCGCTTCCCCTGCGCGCAGTCTCGGCGCCTCCGCCCACCGAGAAGGCGACACCGTCTCGGTCCCATCCCACCGGCTCGGCCCTCGTCACGATCGACCCGATCGGCTTCGGCCTCCGGCCCGGCGCCGGGTCGCATCGCCTGGTGGCATGGGCGACGCAGTACTGCGAAGCGGCCGGGCTGTCGCCCTGCTCGGACATCGCCGATCGCGCCGAGCGCCTCTGCATCGAGCGCTGGGACTGCCACCCGGCGCTGCTCGTGCCCTTCAGGGAGGGCACCGCCGCGTTCCTGTCGGGCGGACGCTTCACCTCGCCGGTGGTCTATGCCGTGTGGCTCTCGGAGAACCCGATGGTCGCCGTGGCCGGTGGCAGTCGAAATCTCCTCGAGTCGTACCTGCTCACCGTCGGCGTGTGTCCCGACCAGGGAGGCGGCTACCCACGCGGACCGGCGTGCCCGGCGTAGGAGGAGAGCGCCGTTTCTCCCTAAGGCCTATGCCCAATCGACGCAGGCGCGATGCGGTGGGACAGTGAGGCAGGCTACCCGAGCCTGTGCCTCAGATCCCCGCTTGTGAGGTTGGTCATGAACACTCGTCGATCCATCGCCATCGTTGCGGCCGCACTCATCGCGTCGGTCTCACTCGGAGCCGCCGGAGCCTCGGCCGCACCGCCGACAGCGGCGGACGCCACGGCCGTCCTCCAGTGGAACGAGGTGGCGGCGAACACGCTCGCCGCCGTCCCCGGGCCGAACGGCGGCGCGCCGCCCGCGTATCAGGTGAACATGGGCATGACGCAGGGCGCCGTGTACGACGCGGTCATCGCGATCGGACCCAAGCAGTACCAGCCCTACCTGCTCACGCAGCGCTTCGGCGCCAAGGCGTCGGTCGAGGCGGCCGTGGCGACGGCCGCCTACGAGGTGCTCACGAACCTCGTGTCCACGGCGCCTGCGATCGCACCGTTCCCCGGCAGGGCCGGGCTCCTCGCGAGCCTGGACACCCAGTACGCGACGTCGCTCGACGCGATCGTCGACGACGCGTTCAAGAGGCAGGGCGTCGCGGCGGGCCATGCCGCGGCCGCTGCGATGCTCCAGGCGCGGCAGGACGACGGACGATTCGGACCGTCGCAATGGGTTCGCGACCCACGCGCCGGGCACTGGTCCCCGCTGCTCAACGCTGCCGGCCAGGAGATCCTCGACCCGACGCCTTGGGTGGGCGGCGTCGAACCGTTCCTCGTGGAGAGCGCGAAGCAGTTCCAATCGGCGCCGCCACTCGCGCTCGACAGTCCCGAATACGCGGCGGAGGTCAACGCCGTGCAGACGCTCGGCAGAGCGACCGGGTCTACGCGCACGGCCGACCAGACCTACGCCGCGAAGTGGTGGCAGTGGGCCCCGATCCTCGCGTGGAACGAGGTCGCCCGCCAGCTCATCTCGCAGGGCGATCTCGGCGCCGCCGACGCAGCGAGGCTGCTGGCACTGCAGAATCTCAGCGGTGCAGACGCCGCGATCACCTGCTGGAGCGACAAGTACGAGTACGACTTCTGGCGGCCGTGGAACGCGATCCCGCGCGCCGGCGAGGACGGCAACGACGGCACGACGCCCGAGACCGGGTGGGCCGCACTGATCACCGCGCCCTACCCCGAGCACCCGTCCGGGCACAACTGCCTCGACGGCGCGCACGCCGCCGTCCTGCGCATGCACTTCGGCGACGTCATCCCTGGTGGGTTCAAGATGACGAGCACCTCCACGCTGCTCGCGGCCGGCGAACCGAAGGAGCGCACGTTCCAGACGTTCTCGCAGCCGCTGTCCGAGTTGATCGACGCCCGCATCTGGGCCGGTCTGCACTTCCGCCACGGGGACATCGAGGGCCAGCGCCTGGGAGTGAATGTGGCGCAGTACGCGGCGGCCCACTATTTCCAGGCGGTGGGTCACTGAATCCCCGCGCGTAGGGTGACGGGTCTGCACCGTCGTCGATCGACTCAGGGACTTCTGGCGCGTCAGCCGGCCGGCGCGAAGCGGGGCAGATCCAGCGCACCCGTGCGCGCCGCCTCGACGGCGGCGCGCACGGCTCCGACCGACACGATGTCGGCGCCCAGGTCGGACGCGACGATCTCGGGTGCGGGCAGGTCCAGCTCCTGCGGCAGGGCGTCGAGCGCCGCGTCGATCACCGGCCCCGCACCGGCGGCGACGGCGCCCGACACGATGATCCGTCGGGAATCGAAGAGGCTCCCCAGCACGCCGGCGATGACGGCGAGGGTTTCTCCCACCTGCCGCGCGACGACCACCGCGCCCGCGTCGCCTTCCGATGCGAGCGTGAGCACGGTCTTGGCGTCGATCTGGGCGGAGTCCAGTCCCCGCAGCGCACTCGACGATGGCAGCGATCCCTTCGCCAGCGCGCGACGCGCCAGCTCGGCCGCCCGGTAGCCGAGCCCCCACGCCCCTTCGACGCCCGCGACGTGGTCGAAGGCGACCATCTCCGCGGCGCCGCCATGCGCACCGCGGAGCGGCGTTCCGTCTACCCACACCCCGGCGCCGAGGCGCTCTCCTGCGAGAAGCGTCACGAAGTCGTCGTAGCCGACGGCCGCGCCGACGGCCCGCTCCGCCACCGCCGCCAGCGACGCGTCGTTCTCGACCCGCACGATCGGCGCCCATTCGCCGAAGAGGTCGCCGAACGACGGGTTCATCCGACGCCAGAAATCGTCGCGGTGAGGAGGCGACGACCCGTTGCGGTCCACGGGCGCCGGAACACCGACGCATAGCGCAACAACGTCGGCCCGCGTGATCCCGGCCGCTGCCAGCGCATCATCGACCACACGCGCGGCGTCGCGACGCCGATCTTCGGGCGAATCGTGGGACGCATCGGCTGTCAGATGGCGCACCGCCCGCGTCGCGCCCCGCAGATCCGCGACGGTCGCCGTGAGGTGGGCGCGACCGGCGTCCAGCCCGACCACGAATCCGGTGTCCGCGCGGAAGGCGAACCGCCGAGCCGGTCGCCCCTTCTGGTACTCGCCCACCGCACGGGCGTTCGGCAGCTCGGCGAGCAGGCCGCGCTCGACGAGTTCATCGACGACGTCGATCGCGGTCGACCGCGTGAGCCCCACGTGTTCGATCACCTCCGAGGCTGTCAGCGCGTCCGCGTCCCAGGCGAAGCCCAGGACAGCGTCCAGGCTCGCGCGACGCAGTGCCGTCGGGGTGAGCAGCGTTTGTGACATCGAGGTCTTGACCTTTCACGCGTTCCTCAGCATTATGGTCCATACCTACTTGATTCGATGAGTAAATCTACTAATCGAACCAACAAGTTCCCCAACCCACGGAAAAAGGACAACGACGTGCCTGCAGCATCCGTCTTCCTCCGCCGCGCGAGCGCGGCGGGCGCCGTCATCGCGATCCTCGGCACCTGCCTGGTCGCGTGCTCCGGCGCATCGACCGGGCCGGCCGAGGTGAGGTTCCATCTCAGCAAGCCCGAGGCGATCCCCTACTTCCGCGATCTCATCACGGAGTACAACGCGAGCCAGGACGAGGTCGAGGTCGTCTTCGACACGTCTTCGAACCTGCAGGCGGGCTTCCTTCGCGGCAACCCGCCGGACCTCGGTCTGCTGAACTACAACATGGAGATGGCGCGCTTCATGGAGCGCGGCGCCCTCAGCGACCTGAGCGACATGCCCGAGGCCGACCGCATCCTCCCCGAGGTGCAGGATCTCGTCGACCAGTACGCCACCTACCCCGGGCGCACGAGCGTGCTCCCGTACTCGGTGATGGCAGCGTCCGTCATCTACAACAAGCAGATCTTCGAGGAGCATGGTCTCGAGGTCCCCACGACGTGGGATGAGCTCGTCGAGGTCTGCGACGCGCTGAAGGCGGCCGGCATCACGCCGTTCTACGCCACCTTCAAGGACCCGTGGACCGTCGGCCAGGGATGGTTCGACTACGCCGTCGGCGGCCAGGTGGACGTCGCCTCGTTCTACGACGAGATGAACGAGCTCGGCACCGAGGTCGGCCCGGACTCGCCGGTGTCGTTCGAGAAGACCCTCGCCGAACCCGTCGAGCGGATGACGCAGCTCACGAGCGAGTACACGAACGCGGATGCTGCGAGCCGGGGCTACGGCGACGGCAACCTCGCCTTCGCGAAGGGCGAGGCGGCGATGTACCTCCAGGGGCCGTGGGCGTTCGGCGAGATCGACAAGACGAACCCCGACCTCGACCTCGGCACCTTCCCGCTGCCGATGACCGACGACCCCGATGACAACAAGGTGCGAGTGAACATCGACCTCGCCGCGTGGATTCCCGAGGCTTCCGATCAGAAAGAGGGTGCGCGCGACTTCCTGAGCTACCTGTTCCGCAAGGACGTGATGGACGAGTACAACGCGGCATTCCTCGGTTACGGCACCACCACCGACTCCGCGCCGGTCACCGACGAGCGCATCCTCGGCATGAAGGAGTACTACGACTCCGCGAAGTTCTACCAGGGCGCCTCGAAGGCGATCCCGCTGACCATCCCCACCGACAACTACATGCAGGGCATCGTGACCGGGTCCGACGTCGAGAGCACACTGCGCATCCTCGACGCCGACTGGGCTCGGCTGGCACTGCGCCAATAGCAGACACGAAGGGAACGCACTCATGGCAACCAACACGGCCACCCTCACGGTGCCCAAGACGGGCAGGCGCTCCGGCTCGGCGACGATGCCGCGCACGCACCGACGCGTGGAAGGGGTGTACTACCTCTTCCTTCTCCCCGTCCTCGTCCTGTTCACTCTCGCGATCACGATCCCGGCGGTCATCGGCATCTTCTTCAGCTTCACCGATTCGATAGGGTTCGGCGACTGGGAGTTCGTCGGGCTCATCAACTACGTGGCCGTGTTCAGCGACCCGGCGATCCTGCAGAGCTATCTGTTCACTTTCGGCTTCGCTGCCGTCACCGTCATCGTCGTGAACGTGCTGGCGTTCCTGCTCGCGGTCGGGCTGGTCTCCCGCGTGCGGCTGAAGGCCGGGCTGCGGGCGATCTTCGTGATCCCGATGGTGATCTCGGGCATCATCATCGCGTACGTCTTCAACTTCCTGTTCTCCAACTCCGTGCCCGCGCTCGGGCAGGCGTGGGGCCTCCCGTGGCTCAGCGAGAGCATCCTCGCGAATCCGGATCTCGCGTGGATCGCGATCGTGATCGTCACGGCGTGGCAGGCGATCCCCGGCACGCTCCTCATCTACATCGCGGGGCTACTCTCGATCCCCGGCGACGTGTACGAGGCGGCCGACATCGACGGCGCCGGCAAGACGCAGCAGCTCCTGCGGATCACGCTGCCGCTGGTCGCCGGGTACGTCGTGATCAACGTCATCCTCGGCTTCAAGAACTTCCTCAACGCCTACGACATCATCGTCGGCCTCACCAACGGCGGCCCCGGCACTGCCACCCGCAGCATCGCGATGACGATCTTCACCGGCTTCTCGGGCGGCGACTACGCCTATCAGATGGCCAACGCGACGATCTTCTTCGTCATCGCTCTGATCCTCTCCCTCCTCCAACTCCGTCTCACTCGCGGAAGGAACGTGTTCTGATGACCACGCAAGCAGCCCTCGCCGTCGAGGACGTCAACGCCGAACGCGTGCTCGACGGCGACGCCGTCCGTAAGCCCGCCCGCTCGCGCTTCGCGATGGAGCGCGTGAACTGGCCAGGCACGATCGTGCTGATCCTGTGCGCCGTCACCGTTCTCATCCCGCTGTACGTCACCATTTCGATGGCGTTCAAGACGCAGGGTCAGGCCGTCGACGGCAACGCGTTCTCGCTTCCGGCACCGTGGAGCATCGAAGGGTTCGTCGCCGCCTGGGAGCTGACCGACTTCCCACGGGCGTTCACCATCTCACTCCTCGTGACGGCGTTCACCGTCGCCGGCACCATCATCCTGGCCGCGCTCGCGTCCTTCGCCATCTCGCACAACTGGGACCGCAAACTCTTCCGCTACTCGTTCTACTACCTGCTGGCGGCGATGTTCCTGCCGTTCCCCGTGGTGGCGCTCCCCCAGATCCAATTGACGGGACTCGCCGGACTCGACAATCCCGTGGGCGTGACCATCCTGCACATCATGTTCCAGCTGAGCTTCAGCATCCTGCTGTTCACGGCGTTCCTGCGGTCGATCCCTGGAGAGCTCGAAGAGGCCGCCCGCATCGACGGCGCCACGACGTGGCAGACGTTCTGGCGGTTGATCTTCCCGCTGCTGGCTCCCATGAGCGCCACTGTCGGGATCTTCGCATTCCTGGCATCGTGGAATGACTTCATGATGCCGTCGCTCATCATCTCGGACCCGGCATCGCAGACGCTTCCGGTCGTCCAGAACATCTTCCAGACCCAGTTCAGCAACAACTACAACGTGTCGTTCGCCTCGTACCTCATGGCGATGGCGCCCGCGATCCTCGTCTACCTGTTCACCCAGCGATGGGTCATGGAAGGCGTGACCCAGGGAGCCGTCAAGGGCTGAGGCCGCGGCATCCACTCTCGCACCGAAGAATCATCTCGAAAGGAAACGCGTCCCCGTGACGACTGTGCACTCCGCACCGCTGACCGCAAAGCTGAATGACCTCACGACCCCCGATTGGTGGCGTCAGGCGGTCGTCTACCAGGTGTATCCGCGGAGCTTCGCGGATGCCGACGGCGACGGCATCGGCGACATCCGAGGCGTCACCTCGCGCGTGCCCTACCTGAAAACGCTGGGGATCGACGCGGTCTGGCTGAGCCCGTTCTACCCCTCGGCCCTGGCCGACGGCGGCTACGACGTCGCCGACTACCGCGACGTCGACCCTCGCCTGGGCACGCTCGACGACTTCGATGAGATGCTCGCAGCACTGCACGGCGCGGACATCAAGGTGGTCGTCGACATCGTGCCGAACCACACGTCGGATCAGCACGAATGGTTCCAGGAGGCACTCGCGGCCGGCCGCGGCTCGGCTGCTCGTGCACGGTACATCTTCCGCGACGGATCCGGACCGGATGGCTCCGAGCCACCCGCTGACTGGGTGTCGGTGTTCGGCGGCTCGGCCTGGGAGCGCGTGGCCGACGGGCAGTGGTACTTCCACAACTTCGCGGTCGAGCAGCCTGATCTCGACTGGTCGAACCCCGAGGTGCGGGCCGACTTCGTCAAGACGCTCCGTTTCTGGTCGGACCGGGGTGTGGACGGCTTCCGCATCGACGTGGCGCACATGCTGACGAAGGATTTCGTCGATCCCCTCCCCTCGCAGGCAGAGCTCGACGCGATGCCGCGCGACGGCAACCACCCGATGATCGACCGCGACGACGTGCACGAGGTGTACGCGGAGTGGCGCGAGGTGTTCGACTCCTACGACCCGCCGCGCACCGCCGTGGCCGAGGCGTGGGTCGAGCCTTCCCGCATCCCGCTGTATGCGCGCGCCGAGAGCCTGGGCCAGGCCTTCAACTTCGACCTGCTCGAGGCCGACTTCGACGCCGCGCAGTTCCGCCGGATCGTCGGGGACAACCTCGCACTCGCCGAGAAGTCGGGCTCGTCGACGACGTGGGTGCTGTCGAACCACGACGTGGTGCGTCATGCCACGCGATATGGACTGCCCGACGCCGAGCGCGATGACAAGGGACGCCCCACACGCAAGCACGGCAACGAGTGGCTGCTGTCGGGCGGTGCGTCGCCGGTGCTCGACACCGAGCGCGGACTGCGCCGCGCTCGCGCCGCGACGCTCTTCGTGCTGGGTCTGCCCGGTTCGGCATACGTCTACCAGGGCGAAGAGCTGGGCCTGCACGAAGTGGCCGAGATCCCCGACTCGCAGCGCCAGGACCCGACCTTCTTCCGCAGCCCGGGCGAGGACATCGGACGCGACGGATGCCGCGTTCCGCTGCCGTGGTCGGCTTCGGGGTCCTCTCTCGGTTTCGGCGACGGCGGCGCCCACCTGCCGCAACCGGAGTGGTTCGCGGACTTCGCGGTGTCGGCAGAGGAGGACGACCCGCGGTCGACGCTCGCGCTCTACCGCCAAGCCCTCGCGCTGCGCCGGCTGCTGCAGACCGGCGAATCACTGGAGTGGATCGACACCGGCCGCGAGGACGTGCTGGCTTTCCGCCGTCCGAACGGGTGGACGATCTTCACCAACTTCGGCGAGACACCGTACGAGCTGCCCGACGGAGGCGCGGTGTCACTCTCGAGCCACCACGCCGAGGGTCGCCAGCTCCCGGGCGAGGCGACCGTCTGGATCTCTGGGGCCTGATCCCCCCTCCCGGCGCAGGGCAGCGGATGCCGCGGCAGGCGAGAGCCGCGGCATCCGCGTCTTCTCGTCACGAATGGTCGACGGCGCCGTGTTCAGCGACGGCTAGGAGAACACCGGTGCGAGGAACCGACGCTCGTAGCGGCGGATGCACTCAGTGGTGCGCGCGAGCTCGAACGCCTCCTGACACTCCGGATCTGTCTTCGAGGCGTTCCGGTAGAGCTCGTACTCGGCCAGCGACGGAAAGGTGAACAGCGCGAACGCCTCGTCGCTGTCACCCTCGCTGGGCATGAAGTAGCCGTGGTGGGTGCCCCCGAGCCGGTTGACGAGTCGGATCCACGCACGGCCGTACTCGGTGAAGTCGTCGAGCTTGTCGGGGTCGATCTCGTAGCGAAGATGAACGGTGATCATCGAGTTCCTTTTCGATCAGGCGTATCAGGAGTCTCCTCGACGAGAACGCGGCACGGCATCGATCACGGCCCCGCGTGCGAAGAGTGGCGGAGAAAGTTCGGGAACTTGGCAGAACAGCGCGGGCGCAGCGTCATCCGGACCAGCGACCTGTGGCCGGCCGGCAACCGCGCCGACGGGTCCGCTCTCGTCCGCCCGCGCATCCTGGCCGCCTGAGGGACAACGCGTTCACACCTTGAGACGACGTCTTCACCCAGGGCGCACGGACCTTCCGCGAAGAAGGACGTCTGGCGGGACAGGACTCGAGGCTCGCGCGGATGAATCGAGCCATCCACACAAAGAAGAAGCCCCGACTGTTACCACACAGCCGGGGCGAGACGAATGAGAAGTTCGCCTATCCTGCCCAGAGTACCGCGCGCACCTGGGAGGTGACTGGACCTACTGCCGCGTCGAGGAAGCCGTCGGGTGGCATGTGTTCTACAGCGAGAAGGTCAATCGCAACAACGGACGCGTCTTCGTGTCCTTCCTGGTCTGTATCGTGGCGTCATGCGTCGAATCTCGGTCGGACTCGTCACCGCCGCGATCATTTCAGGTTTGCTCGTGCTCGGCGGCGTGATGCTGTTCATTGCGGCGAGCCCAACAGGCACCGCGTCATTCGGCTGGTTCGCCTATCAGCCGATCGCTGGCGCGACCTTCTTTCCAGGCTCGCTTGTGGTGCTGACTCCGCTCACCGCGGCGGGAGCCGCCACCTGTGTCGCAGGTCTCGTGGGTCTTGGCGCGGTCGCGGGATTTCTCCTCGGCCGTCGCCGCCCGATCAGCCGGTGAGGGACCGGCATGCGCGCGTTCGCCGACCTTGCTGCGAGTGAGCGGCCGGTCATGGTCTGCGCGGTCGCCGGCGACGCCCTGCCCTTGACGAACGGCCTCCTAGGATAAGCGCCACGCCCGGCGTGGTAGCGGCAGGATGGCTCTGATGTCAACGCCAGACGATCCTCACGTCGAGGAACTCCGTGCCCTTCGCACCCGAGCGTACGGACCGCACGCCGACATCCTCGAGGACGCAGCCGCGCTGGCTCGGCTCCGCGAACTCGAAGCACGCGCCACCGGCGCGGTCGCCGATCCTTCGATCCGAACGCCAACCGCTGAATCAGGCGCGCAGCGGACGACGGCTGGAGCATCGCCCCCCGCAGACGACAGGCACACATCGGCGGCGTCGGGTGGCGACGCCCCGAGCGGGCGCGCCTCTGCTGTGGAGTCGCCGGCCTGGTGGCGCAGGCGCATCTCCGTGCTCTGGACTGCCGCAGGCGTCTTCGTGGGTGTCGTGCTCGGCGCCGGATTGATGTTGCTCGTGCAGCCAACCCCACCTCAACAAGTCGCGACGCTTCACGCAGATCCCGACGCCGAGTGGCCGAACCAGATGTTCGGGGCGCGCCCCGAGGACGGCCAGCGCTACAACGGGTTTCACGGACTGACCGTGGTCACCTACGACCAGAGCAACGGCGACGGCACCTCGCGGCCTTGCCTCGCCGTGCTCACTACTCCGAACGGTGCGGGCTTCGCCGCGGGGGGCTGCGGCGCAGGGGCGTTCCCGGCCACCGTTTCGTTGCAGATCACTTCGCTGCTGCCCCAGGAGCTGCGTGACGAGTTCCCTGAAGGAACCTCGCTCCAATTCGTGCACGACGCTGCGCGAGTGCAGGTCTACGCGGCACGACCGATCACCGCGGGACCGAACCCCTGAGCATTGCCGGTCCGGTCCTGCGCAGCGCGGTCGCCGCGTTCGCCGATGTCGTCGTCGAGTAGCAGCGGGGCGGAAGTCCGTCGAACGACGGCCAAATGAGCCGTCGCGCCCTAAGGTCGACGCATGAGGCGATCCACTCCGCAATCATCGACGGCCGCCGCGCCCGAAGCCCCGGTGGTATGGGTGAGTGGTTCGCAGGGCAAGCTCGGGCGCGAGGTCTGCCGCCAGTTGCACACGGCCGGCGTCCGCGTTCTGGAGGCCGACCTGCAAGGACCATCCTCCGTGGATCTGGTCGACGCGGACGAGGTGGCGCGTTCGATGCAGGGCGCGACCGCGATCATCCACTGCGCCGCGATCCCATCCCCGGAACACACCGAGCCCAGCGAACTCGTCCGCAACAACACGATGGCCTGTTTCAACGCACTGGAGCAGGCGTGGGAGGCGGGCATCCGCACCGCCGTGCTGATTTCGAGCGGCGCCATCTACGGCACGTCATTCTCGCCTGAGCCGCTCCTCTTCTCGTCCGTTCCGGTGAACGAGTCGACGCCGCTCGCCTTTGTCGACCCGTACGCGCTGACGAAGGACTTCACTGAGCGCATGGGCGAGATGTACGCGCGACGCGGAATGACGGTCACGGCGCTGAGGCCGCACTGGATCCTCACTTCCGGCGAGGCCGAGCATGTCGCCCGTACCCGCACTGACGCTGACGGCGCCGCGAGCCTGTGGGGCTGGATCCACCTCGAGGACGCCGCTCGAGCATGCGTGCTCGCGCTGCAGCCTCGACCCGAGCACCGCGGATACGAAGCGGTCGTGATCACCAGCGACGACACGCTCTCAGAAACTCCGACGAGCGACTTGCTGTCCCGCCACCTCCCGGGCGCGACTCGCCACGGGGACTTCCCAGACCACAAAGGCGGGTTCGACACCTCGCGCGCAGCCACCGTTCTCGGCTGGCATGCGACGCGCTCGTGGCGACATGGCTGATGCCCCAGCACGAATCCCTGGCCCCGCCGAGGTTGAACGACAGGCAGTCATCGACCGGCTACTGCGAGATGCGCCCGGGCCGGTCGGGTCGCTGCCGGGCCGCCCCGCATCATCCTGTGCACGATCCACCTGGTTATCGGAGCCGTCGGCGCTCTGACCGTGGGACCGATGGTCATCCGTCGCGCTGTCGTGCGGAATCGGCCTCACGATCGTCGGGACGGCGCCCAGCACGGCATCGGAATCGCGACGTTGGTCTCGGCCGCGATGCTGACAGCTCGGGCAGAAGCGCGAGAAGAGGCACGGCGAGCGTTCGGAACCTACCCGCTGGTCCCGCCGAACGACAGTTCGTTTCCGTCGGGGTCTCGATACACGACTTTGCGCATGCCCGCGTCGTACGGCTCGATTCGGAGCGGCTGGAGTCCCCGCGCGGCAATATCGGCAACCCGCACGTCGATGTCGTCGACCATCACCATGCTGAGGGATCCGCCCGCCTGGTCGGGGAGAACTTCGAAGTAGACGTAGCAGTGCTCGCCTACCTCCCACACAGCCTCGCGGTCGTTCGGGTGAAAGCTCGGATCGCTTCCGAACACCTGCCGGTACCACTCGAGCGAACGGTCGTAGTCGGATACGGGGAATCCAGCGAACAGGTCCACCATGGTGCGATGGTACGCCCCGTAGGCGGCGCGTCAGCTCACGACGACGCGCACGAACCGGACCGGCGCCGCGCCGTCATTGACGTATGAGTACCTCTGCGCGCTCGAGTACACGACGTGCCGCCCGGCTGTCAGGTGGGCGACGCCATCTTCGCGCTCGACGCGCAACGCCCCTTCGGTGACGAGGATCATCTCCTGCCAGCCGGCCGGATCCGCGTTGGCGTCGTATCGCTCTCCAATCCCGAGCGTCCATGTCCACAACTGCGCCTCCCTGGTGGCGTGCGCGGATCCGAGCAGGGTGCCGACGCTGTCTGTGGAGTCGCCCCGCCACGCCACTTCACGGATCGCGTCGCGTGGCACCGATGGCGCGGCGACGAGATCGACGAATGTCACCCCCAGCGCAGCCGCGATGTGGTCCAGCGCCGACAAGCTGACGTTCGCCTCACCGGCCTCCAGATTGATGATGGTACGCCTGCTCACACCGGACTCCATCGCGAGGGCAGCCTGACTCATGTCGGCGGCGACCCGGAACCGCCGCACGTTCGCGCCCACATGCGCCAGTACTTCACCTCGGGACCCATCGAGTTGCATGTGCACAATTCTGCACTATACGATGTGCAACATGCTGCACATTCGCGATGTCTTGGGTCGGATCCGGTGGGGTCGTGCCGAGCTGGCTCTCATCGGCATCACGATCGTCTGGGGAGCGACGTTCCTCGTCGTTCACCTGACTCTCGAGCACACCGGACCGTGGTTCTTCGTCGGCATCCGCTTCCTCACCGCCGGCCTGCTCAGCGCCATCGTCTTTCACCGCGTTCTGCGCGGCCTGCGCTGGAAGGAGCTCGCCGCAGGGTCGGCGATCGGCGTCACGATCTATCTCGGCTACGGCCTGCAGACCGTGGGCCTGCAGACGATCGACAGCAGCACATCCGCGTTCCTCACGGCCCTTTACGTCCCCCTCGTGCCGGTGCTGCAATGGCTGGTGTTCCGTAAGGCTCCGACCCGGATGGCGCTGGTCGGCATCGCGTTGGCATTCATCGGCCTGATCCTCCTCACCGACCCCGGCAGCGTCGGCCTCCGCTGGAGCACGGGCGAGATTCTGACTCTCCTCAGCACCGTTCCCATCGCCGCAGAGATCGTCCTCATCGGGCTGTTCGCCAAACGCGTGAACGTCGGACGCGTCACCGTCATCCAACTCCTCGTCGCCGGAATCCTGGCGTTCCTGACCATGCCCATCGTCGGCGAGCAAGCGCCCGCGTTCTCCTGGGTGTGGCTGGCGTCCGCGCTCGCCCTGGGCGCCGCGAGCTGCCTCATTCAACTCACGATGAACTGGGCGCAACGCTCGGTCAGCCCTACCCGGGCGACCATCATCTACGCAGGCGAACCAGTCTGGGCCGGCATCATCGGCCGCATCGCGGGCGACCGCCTCCCACCTATCGCCATCCTCGGCGCCGCACTCATCGTCATCGGCTCACTCGTCAGCGAACTGCGTCCTCCGCGCCCCGCGGATGACCAGAACCCCGCCGACGCTACGCCGCACAAGGGCGTCACCTCCTTCACCGAGGCAGCAGACGCGCACCAGTCCGCCCCGGCCGCCCGCTGACCGACAGGGAATCGCGCGTCAGGTCGAGTTGCGGACGCAAGCCGGCCACACCAAGATGAAGCTCACTGCGGGCGGCGACATTTCACAGATCGAGACCCTCCTCGCCTGGGCAACTCTCCACAATCACTCCACCCGCCCGGCCGTCAGTCGGAAGCGCGCTGTCCGCTGAGCCGCGGAGTGGGCAGGCCGGTCGAGCGTCTATTCGCGGCGCACGCCATTGCGTGCGATGACGGTGATCCACCGCTCAGAGGACGCTGATCGGGTGGACTCGGACACCCTCAGGGGGCGCCAGCCGGCGGCGCGCACGATCGTGTCCAGCGCGTTCTCCCGCCAATAGGTGAAGTGCCGGGGAGCATCGAGTTTCCGATGGGACCATTCCTCCCCGTCGCCCTTCTTGAACGAGGCAGCCAGGACCCCTCCGCGCCTGGTGGCGCGCCTCGCCACAGTGAGCACGCTCCGCAACCGGTCACGCCCCACGTGAAGAAGCACAGCGTTCGCGAGGACCGCATCGTACGGGCCCCCGAAGTCCTCCTCATGGAGGTCGAGGATTCGGGCGCGGTGACCAGCAGCCACCAGCGCCTCGACAAACGCATGAGCACCGTCGGTTCGGTCGACGAGCAGACCCGCTTCTTCGAGCGCCGCGGCGTCCCGACCCGGTCCACTGCCGAGCTCGAGCACCTGGGCGTTCGGTGCAACGAGTGCGAGGAGGTTGTCGACGAGTGGTGACCGAGCTGTCGAGGTGCGATCGATGTATTGCGCTGCGTAGCGCTCATATGCCGTGAGCGTCAGCCGCGCAGGGTGACGTCCCGCTTGTTGGTGGAGTTTCTCGACACCGTGCGGGTCAGCTTGTTTGATTATGCCGCGGTCAGTTCCGGGATGCTCACCTCCTCGCTGTCGGCGAGGAGCAGGGCCATGGAGTGCTCGCTGAAGTAGCGGCGGTCGGCGCCGTCCCATTCGTCATGCTGCTCGATCAGGACGTGCCCGGCCAGGCGCAGCAGCGCGGCCGGGTTGGGGAA